>JBJEDP010000216.1:0-4632 GCA_051872175.1 Candidatus Limisoma sp. | reverse complement strand
AAATCGCAATCCGTGGGCTTGGATTCCCACACTATACTTTGCTCAGGGCATACCGTTTATATTTATCAATATGGTGACGATGGTGCTCTTCACACAACTCGGAATGTCGGAAACCGACGCCACTCTCTACACCGGTTGGCTCTACTTGCCATGGGTAATCAAGCCTTTCTGGGGACCGATTGTCGACATCATAAAGACAAAACGTTGGTGGACCGTTGTAATGCAAATCTGCGTTGCCGTAGGTCTCGCCGGTATCGCATTTACGCTACCGTTGCCAAATCAGGCTGAGATTGCCGAAGGTTTGCCCGTCAGCGCATTCTCTATCTGTTTGTTCTTCTATTTCATCACCGCATTCTGCTCGGCAACCCACGACATCGCTTCCGACGGTTTCTATATGATTGCCCTCGACACAAGCCAACAAAGTATGTTCGTCGGCATCCGCTCGACGTTCTATCGCTGCGCTAACGTGTTCGGCCAAGGCGGTTTGGTAATGATTGCCGGCGCTTTGGAAAGCAGCTTTGGCGGCGACAAGGCTAAAGCTTGGATGCTCACCGTGGTTTGCTGCGCAATCTTCTTCGGCATCGTTTCGATTTGGCACTTGTTCATACTTCCCAAACCGGCTGCCGACCGCGCTGTCGGTAATGCCGAGAAGAAATCAATCGGCGACATCGTCAACGAATTTGCCGGCTCGTTCGTCACTTTCTTCAAGAAAAAACACGTCATTCTGGCAATACTTTTCATGTTGCTCTATCGTCTGCCCGAAGCACAAGTTGTAAAACTTTGTCAACCGTTCCTTTTGGCATCGCGCGACGCCGGTGGTCTGGGAATGACTCAAACAGAAGTGGGCTTCGCCTATGGAACGCTCGCCATCATCGGTCTGACAGTCGGCGGTATCATCGGCGGTATCTGCGCTTCCAACGGCGGTCTGCGCAAATGGATTTGGCCAATGGCGCTCGCAACATCGCTCAACTGCGTGGCTTATATCATCCTTTCGAATGTTCAACCCGACTACTCTACCGTTGCCGGTAAAGCTATCACCTTCTCGGCTATCATCCTCGAGCAATTTGCTTACGGTTTCGGTTTCACCGCATTTATGCTCTTTATGATGTACTTCGCCGAAGGTCCGTACAAGACATCCCACTACGCAATCTGTACAGCCTTTATGGCTCTGGGCATGATGCTGCCGGGTATGGCTGCCGGTTGGATTAAGGAAGTGTTGCTCGGCAACTCGTACGTCAACTTCTTCTTCTGGGTACTCGGTTGCAACCTTGCTACTTGGCTTGTAACGGCTCTCGTTCGCCGTCACATCGACCCTGCTTACGGAGCTAAACAAAAAAAATAGAAAATCCAAGATGAAAAAAACGATATTATCAATACTGTGTGCCGTTGCTACCGTGATGGCTTCGGCACACGTTAAAACGGGTGTTGAAGTGCTTCGCGACGGCGGATTCCGCGAGTTGCAAGGCAAGCGCGTCGGCTTGGTAACCAACCCCTCGGGCGTCGACAGCAACCTCAAGTCGACCGTCGACATCCTCAACGAAGCCCCGGGCGTCAAACTCGTTGCCCTATACGGTCCCGAGCACGGCGTTCGCGGTAATGCACACGCCGGCGATGCCGTCAGCGACGCCGTCGACCCGAAAACCGGCGTCAAGACTTACTCGCTCTACGGAAAGACTCACAAACCAACCCCGGAAATGCTCAAAGACATCGACGTACTTGTCTACGACATTCAAGACATCGGCTGCCGCAGCTACACATTCTACGCCACGATGGGTATGTGTATGGAAGCCTGCGCCGAAAACGGCAAAGAATTTATGGTGCTCGACCGCCCAAACCCGCTTGGCGGCTACAAGGTGGAAGGCAACATCGTCGAAGACGGCTTCTTCTCGATGGTAAGCAAGTATGCCATTCCCTACCTCTACGGACTCACGCCCGGCGAACTCGCACAATACCTTAACGAAGAAGGCGTGATTGCAAAAAAAGCAAACTTGACAGTCATCAAAATGGACGGCTGGCATCGCAATATGAAGTTCCGCCAAACCGGACTGCCTTGGGTAGCACCGTCGCCGCAAATTCCGACGCCGGAAAATTCGGCGTTCTATGCCGTTTCGGGCGTTGTCGGCGAACTCTATGCCTTCAACACCGGCATCGGCTACACCCTGCCCTTCCAATGCTTCGCCGAGACTTACATCGACGCCGACAAAATGGCTGACGCTATGAACGCGCTCAACCTCCCGGGTTTCAAATTCCGCCCGATTAACTACAAACCGTTCTTCAAAGTCGGCCCCGAAGCTACGAAAGAAATCAAAGAAGTGCACGGCGTCGAAGTCTACATCACCGACCTCGATGCGGCTCAACTCACACTCTGTCAGTTCTACTTCATGCAAGAACTTCACAAACTCTATCCCGACGCCAAGATTTTCAACGCCAACGAAAAACGCGGCTTCGGTATGTTCGACAAAGTGATGGGCACCGACCAAATCCGCCTGCGTTTCAGCAAGAACTATCAAGTTGCCGACATCCTCGACTACTTCAACAAAGACGTCGAGGCATTTAAGAAAACTTCAAGCAAATACTATTTGTACGACTAAAAAACGATGAAAGAAGCGTACCGTTCATACATCAAAGAAATTGGAGCATTTATCTCCAAAGATAGAATCTATACCGACGACCTCAGGCGCCTCGCCTGGGGTACCGACGCCGGTTTCTATCGACTTATCCCCCAAGTTGTTGTCATTGCCAAAGACGAAGACGAGGTGTCGCGCCTCATACGCATTGCCGCCGCAAAACATCTACCCGTCACCTTCCGAGCGGCGGGCACGAGCCTTTCGGGACAAGCCGTCAGCGACTCCATCCTCATCGTGGCAGGCAAAAACTACTGGGAGCGCTACGAGATAGCGCCCGACGCATCTTCGATACGCTTACAACCGGGCATCATCGGCGAACGTGTCAACGAAATTCTCAAGCCTTACGGCAAAATTTTCAGCCCCGACCCGGCTTCGAAAAAGTCGGCAATGGTCGGCGGCATCGTTGTCAACAACGCCTCGGGTATGAACTGCGGCACGCACGCCAACAGCGATAAAGAGCTCATTTCGGCACGAATCGTCCTCGCCGACGGAACCGTGCTCGACACCGGCGACGAAAGCTCGCGCAAGGCGTTCGAGCAATCGCATCCCGACTTCATCGAGAAAATCCGAGAACTGCATCGACAAATCAATGCCGATGCCGAACTCGTCGACCGCATCCGTTACAAGTATTCAATCAAGAACGTAACAGGTCTCAACATCCTGCCTTTTGTGGCTTACGACGACCCGTTCGACATCATCGCCCACCTCATGGTCGGCTCCGAAGGCACGCTCGCCTTCCTCTCGGAAGTCAATATGGCTACCGGACATCTCTACCCGCATTCGGCAAGCGCTATGCTCTATTTCTCCGACATCAAGGAGGCATGCCGCGCCGTCGTTGCAATGAAAAAAGGTCCGGTGTTCAGCGCGGAGTTGCTCGACAAGAAATCGCTCTCATCGGTCAACGACAATACCGGCGTCGGTCTTACCGCCGTACTTACCGAAACTAAAGCCGACACGAAAGAACAACTCGATGCCAACATCGAAGAAATCAAGAAAATCCTTGAGCCTTTCGAACTCTACAAGCCCGCCTATTTCACCGACGACCCCGACGAATATTCCGTCTACTGGGGCATCCGCGCAGGCATTTTCCCGTCGGTTGGCGGCACACGTCAGTTAGGCACAACGGTCATCATCGAAGACGTTGCATTCCATATCGAAGACCTTCCCGAAGCCACCGCCGAACTTCAAGCAATGCTCGAACGCCACGGCTACAGCGACGCTTGCATCTACGGTCACGCCCTCGAAGGCAACTACCACTTCATCATTGCGCAGTCGTTCGACACCGACGAAGAAATGGCAAAATACAAAAACCTGATGCTCGAGGTCGAGAAACTTGTCGTCGACCGCTACAACGGCTCGCTGAAAGCCGAGCACGGCACGGGTCGCAACATGGCGCCCTTCGTAAAACACGAATGGGGCGAAAAAGCCTACGAGGTGATGAAAGAAGTCAAACATCTGTTCGACCCCGACAATTTGCTCAACCCCGGCGTTATCTTCAACGACGACCCGGAATGCTACGTCAAAAACATCAAGCCGCTGCCGCTGACCAACCCGATTGTCGACCGTTGCATCGAATGCGGTTTCTGCGAAGTCAACTGCGTAAGTTGCGGCTTCTCGATGTCGTCGCGTCAACGCATCGTCATCCAACGCGAAATTTCGCGCCTGCGCATGACCGGCGAAGACCCCGAACGTCTTGCAAACCTGGAGAAAGGCTTCAAGAGCCTCGGCAATGCCACCTGCGCCGGCGACGGACTCTGCAGCACGTCGTGCCCGATGCGCATCAACACCGGCGAACTCATCCACGAAATACGCCAAGCAGCCTTGCCTAAAGGCAGTTGCGGTTATCGTGTCGGCAAATTTGCCGCCGACCGACTTTCGTTGGTCAAATCGACGCTGCGCCCGGTGCTCTCCGCCGCTTCGGTGGCAAGTTGCGTTCTCGGCGCGAAAGGCACAAATGCCGTCGGACGTGCGCTCCACAAAATCGGCATCCCGCAATGGAACAGCG
>JBJEDP010000215.1:0-4645 GCA_051872175.1 Candidatus Limisoma sp. | reverse complement strand
ATCCCTGACTATCAGGAGATTACCAAACAACTTCGGTAAAATTCCATCGAAAAATTTCTAAAAAAAAATTTTTCGGGGTGAAAGTTGGGTTAAGTCTTGCTTAAACTCGCTAAAGATGTAGTCTTGTGCCTTTTCTCTAAAATTGTGGATTTGAGTGTTGCTCGCGCATCGGGCACACGATAAATTCCTTTCATTCAAGAAAAATTCACGACCAAGAGCCAAATCGATATCCTCACTGAAACGGTCAATGATATTCCAGCCTTTACTCAAACTCGTACCGCCCTTGAAAAGCAAATACTCGGCAACTTTTGTGTGAAACAAGGCATACAATACGGCTGTTACCCACCAATCCTTTTCAGCAGCGGCTTCATCAATGTTTTTCGCTGCCACAACGCCTTGAATCATTGCTTTGCGTTCATCTATCGAAAAGTCTATCCATTTACTCATTGCAGTTTTCTGTTTTGATGTTTCGTTTAACAATTTCCCTTACCCATACCGGTGCTAATAGCAAATCGTGCTCGATTGTAGCAGTTTCAGGTGTTGCAGACAATAATTGAGCAACTCTTTTCTCCACCGCTTCTGTAATATTATTCTCACCGATGCTACGAAGTGCCTGAACTAATTCCGGCATTAGCTTTCCTTTATATGCAAAATTTTTTGGAACGCCATGTTTTAACGTTACTGTTCTGTTTCCCAATTTCAGAGTTCGAGGAGTACCCGAAGTTATGAAACACACATTCATTGGCACTTGTGTTGTGAACCCCAATCTATTGGCTGCTGTTTCTCCTGTCGGATACACCATTGCTTTGTCTCTACGAGCAATTTCAGAAACAAGGTCAAAAGCGGTGGGATAAACCACCCCAAATCGTGTATTCTTAGCCTTGACATACACACCTTTGGCAATCCTCGTGATCAATCCTTCTTTATCATATTGGGCAAGAAGCTTGGTTACATATTCCACGTCATATTGAGGAAATGAAGACACAAAAAACACAGCACCATATCGCGCGTGAGTTATCTTTGCTCTAATTTGCTGTTCTACGGTCTTTTGCATAATGTTTTTATTCTGATTTAAGTCGGAATAAAAGAGTTTTTTTCCGACCACAAAGGTATAAAATATTTCGGAATAACAAAACCGCAAACTGACATCTTTGATTGATTTTTTGTGCACGGCTGTTTCGTTAAGAAAACGTGATTTCGCAAAAATAGTTCTATTTTGCAGCGCGAATTCGGGCGGATTTTCTTCTTTAGTCTATCTTCTCTCGCAATCTCCTTGTGTATATAAATTCAATTCACAAAACCGCTAAACACTAATTATCTCGCCAAAAACAGCAAAATAAAAACGCTAACCGAATGATTAACAAACGATTAGCGTTTTATTTTGTACCCAGAGCCGGGATCGAACCGGCATGGGTGTTACCCCACTGGTGTTTGAGACCAGCGCGTCTACCAATTCCGCCATCTGGGCTTTTGCGTGGCAAAGGTAATTCCTTTTTTTGATTTTTGCAACACAGAATCAATTTTTTTCGCTCGTTCTTGTCTTTTTTTGTTGGTTTGACTATCTTTACTCCCCGAAATTAACTATCTTTACCTCGAAAAATGGTGCGCTTTCGGCTATGGAAATGCTAATGCAATACATCTGGGAATATCGGTTGTGGAATCCGGCGACGCTTTCTACCAACGATGGCCGTCGTGTGCGCATCATTGACCCGGGACGGCGAAATACGGACGCGGGTCCCGACTTTTTCAACGCTAAAATCGACATCGACGGCACTACGTGGGTGGGCAATGTGGAGATTCATTATCGCGCAAGCGACTGGCATCGCCACGGTCACGACCACGACAAGGCGTACGACTCGGTGATTCTTCACGTTGTGGACAAAGATGATGCGCCGGTGTTTCGCACCGACGGGCAGTTGATTCCGCAGATGGTGATGCACTGCAGTCCGCACTTCAACGAGCGTTATGCGCAGCTGGTTGGCGCACCTACGGAACTTCCTTGCAAGGCTCAGATTCGCGCGCTCGACTCGGTGGGCGTTGCGGAATGGGTGCAAGCGATGTCGCTGGAACGGTTGATTGCCAAAGGGCGGCGAATCGAGTTGCTCTATGAGGCATATCGCGGCAATTGGGAGCAGATTTGTTTTGTGACGTTTGCGCGCAACATCGGTTTCGGCACGAATAGTGACGCTTTCGAACTTCTTGCCAAAAGTGTGCCGCTGCAGTTGATGCACAAGCACAGCGACTCGCTATTTCAGCTCGAAGCGCTTCTTTTCGGACAGTCGGGCTTGCTCGACGGGCAGAATCCGGGCGGCGATGCTTATTTCGACCAGTTGGCGCGCGAGTATGCGTTTCTGCGCACTAAGTATTCGCTGCGGCGACCCGACGGACTGGTGTGGAAGTCGTTCCGGATGCGGCCTCAGAATTTCCCGTGGCGGCGTATTGCTTTGCTGGCTCATTATGTTGAGGGCGGTTTCCGGCTGATGTCAGACCTTCTTGAGGCAGAAGGCGAGGAGGCACTCCGAGAGATCTTTACGGTGTCGCTTTCGGGCTATTGGAGTACGCACTACAACTTTTCGCACCCGACGACGGAGCGCGGCACGGCTATCAGCAAGTCGATGATTGACGTGATTCTTATCAACACGGTTGCGCCGCTCTACTATGTCTACGGCTCGAAGACGGGCAACTACGAACTCGTGCAGCGCGCCATCGATTTGCTCGAGGGGCTGCGTGCCGAGTCGAATCGTGTGGTCAACCTGTTTGTTGCCGCCGGCATGAAGGTCGACAGTGCGTTGGCTTCGCAGGCTGTGCTGCAAATCTACAATGAATATTGCCTACAGCGCAAATGTTTGTTCTGCCGCATCGGGCGCAAGATTCTGCGTGCGGCGAATTCCGAATAAATTTATCAATCAATAAAAATTTTACAAACTATGGCAAAAAACCCAATGTTCAACATCCAGTACGGATTGTTTGTGGTGACGACCAATTTTGAGGGCCGCGACAACGGCTGTATCACCAATACGACAATCCAAGTGACCGCCGAGCCTAATCGCATCAGTGTGGCGGTCAACAAGTCGAACTATACCAACGAGCTCATCCGGCGTTCGGGGGTGGTTACGGTATCGATAATCAGTGAAAAAGCCGACTTCGAGTTGTTTAAGCATTTCGGCTTCCAATCGGGACGCGACGTCGACAAATTTGCCGACTTCACCGACTGCCGTCGCTTGGCAAACGGTACGTTGGCGGTGACTCGCGGCACTAATGCGTACATCACCGGACACGTTACGCAGACGGTCGACTTGGGCACTCACACGCTGTTTATCGTCGACGTCGACGAGATGGAAACGCTTACCAACGACGCTTCGGCTACCTACAACTTCTATCAAGCGAACATCAAGCCGCGTCCGCAAGCTGTCAAGAAGACCGTGTGGCGCTGCGCTATCTGTGGCTATGAGTACGAGGGCGAAACCTTGCCCGACGACTTCATTTGCCCGTGGTGTAAGCATCCTGCTTCCGACTTTGTCAAAGTCGAGGCATAGTGCCTCGTCAATACGAAGCAGGCTCTTTTGCGACGTTTTAGCGGGTTATTCTCCGAAAATTTTCGGAGAATAACTTGTATAATCGCCGAAAAGCGGCTAAATTTGTCATAAAATATGCGCTATGAGATACATCCATGAACGTGAAAATTGGTGGCAATTTCATTATGATAGCCAACGAGTGCTGAATGTATTAGGTCGGATACGAGCCAAACAGGGTGCTCTGTTGGGACAAATGATGTCGTTAGGCTTTGATACACAAGAAAAAGCCGTGCTATCAAATATGTCGATAGAACTTGTACGCTCTTCGGAGATTGAGGGCAAAGAGTTGAATCTTGACGAGGTTCGTTCGTCAATAGCGCGGCGTCTTGGAATTGACGTAGCCGGTCTTGTGTCGGTTTCGCGCTATGTAGCCGGTGTGGTGGAAATGCAATTGGACGCAACACAAAACTACGCCAAATCGCTTAGTCACGACCGTCTTTTCGGGTGGCATAATGTACTTTTCCCAACCGGTATGAGTGGATTGTATCGCATTGAAGTGGGCAGATATCGTAGCGGAGAAATGCAAGTTGTATCCGGCGCTATGGGAAAAGAAAAGGTGCACTATCAAGCGCCCTCACCAGAGCGTGTGCCTGCCGAAATGGAGCGCTTTATCGAGTGGGTAAACAATGCCGACGACATCGATGCCGTATTGAAGGCTGCCATCGCCCATCTGTGGTTTGTCTCAATACATCCTTTCGACGACGGAAACGGCAGAATTGCAAGAGCCTTGACCGATATGTTGCTTGCACGTTCGGAAGATTGCGGTAAGCGATTCTATTCCGTGTCGGCAGAAATAAAAATATTACAAAAAGAATACTACGAAGTGCTGGAACGCACTCAACGAGGAACCGGCGACATCACCGATTGGCTTTTGTGGTTTTTACGTTGTTTTGAGCAAGCGTTAAGCGAGTCGGAACGCACGTTGTCGTCGGTAAAGAGGAAAGCAGAGTTTTTGGAACGCAATCGTTATGTTTCGTTCAATGAGCGACAAAGAAAATTGTTGAATATGCTGTTCGACGGATTCTATGGAAGCTGACCAGCAGTAAGTGGGCGAAAATTGCGAAATGCTC
>JBJEDP010000214.1:1841-4728 GCA_051872175.1 Candidatus Limisoma sp. | reverse complement strand
CGACGAGTCGGGCATTCAAACCGGGTCGTTCAGTCCGCGCGACATCGCCGTGACCGGCTCGTATAGCCACGACTTCAGCGAACGTGTGCGCGGCGGTGCGTCGATTAAGATGATTCAATCGAGTTACGAACAGTATAACGCTTTCGCTATCGGCGTTGACCTCGGCGTGAACTATTATAACCCCGACAAAGACTTGTCGCTCTCGGCGGTGGCAAAGAATCTGGGCGGTCAGGTGAAGCGCTTTGCCGACAGCTACGACCGCTTGCCGTGGGACATTCAGTTGGGCTACACGCAGTCGCTCCACAACGGCCCGTTCCGCGTGTCGATTACGGCTACGAACCTCACAAAGTGGAAGTTACCTTACTATAAACGCGTTGACGACAATGACCCGAACTCGGCGCTCGAGCTGAAAGACAGTTTTGCGAGCAACCTGTTTCGCCACTTGATTTTCGCCCTCGAATACGCTCCGACGGAGAAGTTTTACCTCGGTTTGGGCTATAATCACAAGACGAAGACCGATATGACTACGGCGTCGCGCAACTTCCTGTCGGGCTTTTCGGCGGCTGCCGGACTGAACACGCAGAAACTGCGTGTGGGCATTGCTTTTGCCCAGCCACACATCGGCGGAACGACGTTTATGGTCAATTTTTCGACAAATCTCTACGAATTTAAATAGATATGGAAAAGAAACGCATCACTATAGCCTTCGACGGATTTTCGTCGTCGGGCAAAAGCACAATGGCAAAGACTCTGGCAAAGCGCATCGGCTATGCCTATATCGATACGGGCGCAATGTATCGCGCGGTGACGCTCTACTGTCTTGAGAACGGGCTCTTCGAGGGCACGACGCTCAACGAGGAGGCGTTGCGCGAGCGTATGTCAGACATCGCCATCACGTTTGCCGTCGACGAAGAGGGTCGGTCGGTGACGATGCTCAACGGGCGCAACGTGGAGAAGGAAATTCGCCAAATGCCTGTGTCGTCGAAAGTTAGCATCGTTGCAGCGGTGCCGTTTGTGCGCCACGCCTTGGTGCGCCAACAGCAGCAGATGGGCGCAGGCGGCGGAATCGTTATGGACGGCCGCGACATCGGCACTGTGGTGTTTCCCAACGCCGAGATGAAGGTGTACGTCAACGCGTCGGCTGAGACTCGTGCGCGTCGTCGCTACGACGAACTTCGCGCAAAAGGCGACACGTCGGTGACTTACGAAGATGTGTATCGTAACGTGTGCGAGCGCGACTACATCGACACCCACCGCGAAGAGACGCCGCTGCGTCGCGCCGACGATGCTGTCGAACTCGACAACTCCAATATGACCATCGACGAGCAAAATCGTTGGCTCTTAGACCTTTATAACTCAATTGTAGAAAAGCAATAGCGCTATGGCTGTTCGCATCGAAATCGACAAGGATTCAGGCTTCTGTCCGGGCGTTGTTTCGGCAATCCGCAAGGCTGAAGAGGAGCTCGACAAGTCGGGAAGGCTCTTCTGTCTCGGCGACATCGTTCATAACTCGAAAGAGGTTGAACGGTTGAAACAGAAGGGGTTAGTTACGATAACTCACGACGAATTGCGAGAACTTCATAACGTCAAAGTGCTGCTGCGTGCGCACGGCGAGCCGCCCGAAACCTACCGCATCGCTCGTGCGAACGGCATAGAAATCATCGACGCCACGTGCCCTGTGGTGCTGAAACTGCAACAGCGCATCAAGAAGTCGTATTCGGCGGCTCCGCGTCCGCAAATCGTGATTTACGGCAAACTCGGACATGCCGAAGTGAACGGACTCGTCGGGCAGACCGACGGCAACGCTATCGTGGTGGAAGGCGTCGAGGGTATCGACAATATCGACTTCAGCCGCGACATCGTGCTCTATTCGCAGACCACGAAGTCGCTCGAAGGGCTGCAGCAAATCGAGGCGGAGATACGCCGTCGGCATCCGCAGGCGTCGTTTGAGTGCCACGACACGATATGCCGCCAGGTAGCCAACCGAATGCCGCGGATACGGCGTTTCGCTACCGAGCACGAGTTGGTGCTGTTTGTGAGCGGCCGTAAGAGCAGCAACGGCATGATACTTTTCAACGAGTGCGTCGCCGCCAACCCGAATACGCACATCATCTTCGGCGAAGACGACATCCGGCGGGAGTGGCTCGACGGCATCTCGACCATCGGCATCTGCGGCGCAACGTCAACCCCCTCATGGTTAATGAACAATGTCAAGAAAAAAGTCTCCGATATCCTTGCCGATAGATAACTGCGACCGCCCGTTGAAGTTTATCGACGACCTTCGCCGGGTTTTCAGAATCACCGCCGACGAAGAGCGCATGATTCGTGAACATTTGACCTACAAAATTTATCCGAAAGGCTACGTTATCGACGGTACAAACGAAATTTTGCAGAACCGATTTTACCTTATTAAAGGCGTTGCACGCACGTATTATATCTATAAGGGACGCGAGTATAACTATTCGTTTTCGCTCAGCGAACAGTTTGTCTTGCCTCCGCTGACGGTTCACGGCAAAGGCGAGAAAATCTTCATCCAATTTGTGACCGAAACGGAGTTGTGCTACATCACGCCGCGCCCGTCGGCACACGAAAATCTGCCGTTGCTCGAAACGCGCGAGTTTATGTCGTTCGTCAACCTGGCGTTGATAGAGCAGATACAGTATATGGAGGATGTGACGTATATGCTTCGGTTGGAGGCAGCCGACCGCTATAAATGGGTGTTGGAGAAGTATCCACAGATACTTGAGACGGTGTCGCTGACACAGTTGGCGTCGTTTCTGAACATCACGAAAGAGACGCTCTACCGCATCCGCTCGGGGAAGTATTGAGGTAAGGGTGTAGGGTGTAGGGTGTAGGGTGTAGGGTGTAGGGTGTAGGGTGTAGGGTG
>JBJEDP010000214.1:0-1741 GCA_051872175.1 Candidatus Limisoma sp. | reverse complement strand
GGGTGTAGGGTGTAGGGTGTAGGGTGTAGGGTGTAGGGTGTAGGGTGTAGGGTGTTGATTATCAGTGGAGCATGGTTACGGCTGTCGTCCACTCTTACCTCTTACCTCATTCAAACAGCGACGGCAAGCGGTCGATGAGGCGGAACGACAGCCGATGGTACGGCGTTGTGCCATATTGTTCGATAGCAGCGCGGTGCGCTTTCGTCGGATAGCCCTTATTGATGTTCCACGCGTACTGCGGATATTCCTCGTGGATGCGCTTCATAAACTCGTCGCGGTGCGTTTTGGCGAGTATTGACGCCGCCGCAATGCTCATCATCTTGCCGTCGCCCTTGACGATACACTCGTGACCGATGCCGCTATACGGCTTAAATCGGTTGCCGTCGATGAGCAAAAATTCCGGACGCACCTCGAGCGCATCTATCGCGCGGTGCATGGCAAGAAACGAAGCATTAAGAATGTTGATACGGTCGATTTCCTCGGTAGTCACGATGCCCACAGCCCACGCCAGCGCATCGCGCTCGATGACGGGACGAAGACTGTCGCGGCGCTTCTCCGACAACTGCTTGGAGTCGTTGAGCAACTCGTTCGTATACCCTTCGGGAAGGATTACCGCCGCCGCAAACACCGGACCTGCCAGGCATCCGCGACCTGCTTCGTCGCATCCTGCCTCCAACCGACCCGGCTCTAAATATGGAAGAAGCATTAGTGATGACGTTTAATGATGTAACTAAACAGCGACAGGAAGGCGTCTTTCGCCTCGCTGTCGGCGTACGGCGCGAGCAGGCAGCATGCCTCCGTGCGGATGCGCTCCATCGTCTGATAGGCGTAGTCGATGCCGCCTTCGGCTTTCGCAAACTCGATAAGTCGGTCGATTTCGGCGTCGCTCAACGAGTCGTTGTTCAGCAAGTTGCGCATTGCGTCGGCTTGCTCCGTCGGGCGTTGCAGCGCATAAATCAGCGGCAGCGTCACCTTGCCTTCGCGAAGGTCGTTGCCCGTCGGCTTGCCCACTTTTTCGTCGCTGAAATAGTCGAAAATATCGTCTTTGATTTGGAAACACAGTCCGAGTTTTTCCATAAAATTGGCGAGCGTAGCGATGTCGTCTTCGGAAGCACCGGCGGTGTAGCCACCCACCTCCACGCAGCTGCGGAACAGCGACGCCGTTTTGCGGCCGATGATGCTGAAATAACTCTCTTCGGTAATGTTATGTCGGCGCGCTATGTCGATTTGGTCGAGTTCGCCCGTCGACAGCGTTTTGCCGAGTTCCGAAATCGACGAAATCACGCGCAAATCGCCCGTCGAGATAGCGCATTGTAGCGCATTACTTACAAAAAAATCGCCTGCAAGCACCGCTATGTGGTTGTCCCAGATACTGTTAACCGTCGGGCGTCCGCGGCGTGTGCGCGTCTCGTCGATAACGTCGTCGTGGATTAGCGATGCATTGTGGAGTAGTTCGATTGATGCCGCTCCCGAAATAACTTTCTCGTTGACGTTGCCGAAAAATTTCGCGCTCAGTATCACGATGATAGGACGTATCTGCTTGCCTTTCGACTGCAGATAGGTCTCTACTACGTTGTTGAGCAAGTCGCTCGGGCTGTGAAGAGCGGCACGCATACGCTCGTTCAAGCCGGTTATCTCGGCGGATATCGATTCTCGAATGGTTTCAAATGTCGTCATGTTAACGTTTTAAGTAACAAAATTACTAATATTTGTGTTATTTCCGCAATTTCCCGGCGTAATA
>JBJEDP010000213.1:4049-25153 GCA_051872175.1 Candidatus Limisoma sp. | reverse complement strand
AATTCCAATCAATCACGAGCCGACGGACCATATCGACAGATTATTGCTGTGTTCAGACGGTTTATATCACGAAACAAACTTTAACGCTTTTGTGAAATACGGTATAGACATTACCTCCGACGGTGTTTTTGAAGACGATGCTTCATTGATTGATATAAAATTAACGGATTAGCGTTTGATTTTCGCATTATTAGAACAATCTTTGCTATTCTCGAAAATTTCCGTATCTTTGCAGAGCACGAATGTGCGCCGGGGACACAGCCTCGGATTGTATAACTAATTATTACCGATTTGGACCCAGACCCTTATTTATCCGTATTAAGTCAGATAATATGCGCCACGGATTGCGCAGACCCTCTTTTTATTGCCCATGCTCCGACAGCGAGTAGCGTTGTGGCTCTCCTTACTGCCATTGCAGCCCTACTCTGCTCGGCTTTTGTGTCAGGTTCGGAGACTGCTTTTTTTGCACTCACCGATGCCGACATCGACGAAATCGAAAACGAAGAAAAACAGTCGAAGATTCGCCGACTCCTCGAACGCCCCGAGCAACTCCTTGCCACCATACTGATTACCAACAACTTGGTAAACATTGCAATCGTAATTCTCTGTAACTACGCTATGGAGCAAATGTTCGATTTCCACTACGAATGGCTCGACTTCGTCGTTAAGTCGGTCATCCTTACCTTCATCTTGCTGCTTTTCGGCGAAATTATGCCCAAGCTCTACTCCAACAACCACTCGATGCGTTGGGCGCTCTTCGCCTGCGACGGACTCTCGGCAATTTCGGCATTTTTCGCACCGGCGTCGAGAATCATGGCGGCAAGTTCGTCGATTGTTCGCAAGGTGGTAACAAAAAAGTCGGACGACATCTCGCTGACCGACCTGAGCAATGCACTGGAAATCACTAACGTAGAAGAAGGCAAAGAGAAAACAATGCTTCAGGAGATTCTGAAGTTCGGCGGCAAAAGCGTGTCGGAAATCATGACGCCGCGTGTCGACGTCACCGACATCGACACGGAAGCAACTTTCGCCAAACTTCTCGCGCTAATCCGCGAAACCGGCTATTCGCGAATCCCCGTCTACGAAGGCAACCAAGACAACATCAAAGGCGTTATCTACGCAAAAGACGTGCTCCCCTACCTCGAACGCGACGACAATTTCGACTGGGTGGCGCTCGTCAGAAAGCCGATGTTCGTGCCCGAAGGCCGCATGATTGACGACATTCTCGAAGACTTCCGCAAAAACAAGATACACATAGCCATCGTCGTCGACGAATACGGCTGCACGCAAGGCATCGTCACCCTCGAAGACGTGCTCGAAGAAATCGTAGGCGAAATCAACGACGAATACGACGACGACGAAAAATACTACACCCGAATAGCGCCCGACACCTACCAATTCCAGGCGCGCACACAACTCAACGACTTCTACCGCATCACCGGGCTCGACGAAGACGAGTTTAAAGACGTTGAAGAAGACGCCGAAACAATCGCCGGACTGCTACTCAACATCAAGCACGACTTCCCCACGGCTAAGGAAGTTATCGAATTCGGTCGCTGCCGTTTCGTGGTTGAGAAAGTGGAACGGCACCGCATCGAGGTCGTTCAAGTGACCATCAAATCAGTTACCGACACAGAAAAACCGGCTGAACAATGAAATTCGGAGCAGTAATAATATGTGCCGCAATGGTGTTAGCCTGTGCATGTTCGCGGTCGCCGAAGCCCACTCCGCGGCCCGTGGCATACCCGTTCATAGAACGCGCCTACGACACGCTCTACCGCACCGTCGCCGAGCACTACACCCTCCAACTCAACGCAGAAGCCGAAATCACCAACCGCGACCCGGGCAACTTCGAAAATCCGAACTTCGAAGTGCGTTACGACAAATACGGGGCAACGCTCTATGTACAATGTTGGCACACAGAGTCGTACGAACGCTATCTCGCCATTGCCGAGAATCGCGCCGAGCGTGCCGAACGCGACTACGGCAACAGTGTGCCAAAGTCGACGACCATCGAACGCGGCAAAATCGCCGCCGTAGTCAATCGCACGACCGACAAAACGCTTACGCCCTTCCACTTCTTCGTCGGCGACAACTCTCGCAACCTTGCCTACGGTGTCGTCGTTGCCGACAATGCCTGCGACCCCGACTCGATTGCTCCCGTCTACGACTATATTCTCGACGACATACTACATCTCCTAAACAATTGGACTACCTATAAAACAAAATGAAAATCAACACATTCGACATAGACAACCGCATAAACGTAGCCTACTGCGAAATTCCCGACTTGATGGAACATTCCGACTCGGGATGCATCGGTATGCGCTATCTGACGGCAAACGTACGCTCCGACCGTCGCCGACGAGAGATTTTTGCCACAAATCTGCTCATCCGCGACGTCTTCGGCGACGCAAGCCGCCTGAACCACTACCCTAACGGCGCGCCTTTCCTTGAAAACGTAACGCCGCCGACCCCCGTAATCAGCCTTTCGCACTGCCGCGACATGGCGGCTATCGCATACGCCAACGAGCCCGTCGGCATCGACGTCGAAGAAATGGCGGAACGCATCATGCGCGTGCGCGAACGCGTGCAAGGCGCTGACGAACAACGATATACAGGCAACTCCATCGTGCTCAATACCATCAACTGGACCGCAAAAGAAGCCCTCTTCAAGGCAATCCCCGAAGAAGGTGTCGACTTTGCTCGCGACCTGGCTATCGACATGAGCACGGCGAAAGCCAACGCAAACGTAAACGAATTCACAGCCACAGCCTTCGGCAGACGATACAAACTCGTGTCGCGACTGCTCGACGACAGAGTGCTAACCGTGGCTTTTAATCTATAAACTACACAAAACTAACTGATTATGAAACCTTTGAAGTTATTACTCCTGCCTTTGGCAATTGCATCGACACTTGCCGTTGTCGGCTGCTCCGACAACGACGACGACACACTCGACAAAACCGTCGACGTCACTTTCCGACCTACTATCGACGCCGAAATCACACGCGCAATCGCCGATGGCTCGGCTGCCGACCAACTCGTTGTAGTCTTGTTCGACAACGAGATGAATCAACTCAGCCGCCAAACCATCGAAATGGCTACGGCTACCTCTCAGGGCGTCAAACTGCCGCTCGTTCCCGCCATGTCGTACAAAGTTCTTTTCTGGGCACAACATGCAGGAAACAGCGCATACACTATAGCTGACGACGGTACCGTCAGCATCGACTACGCACCGTTCGCCAACGCAGGATTTACCGCAATGGAAAATCTCGACGCGTTCTGCGCAACCGTCGACATCACCGTCAGCGGCACATCGTCGACTGACGTGGCTCTCCACCGCCCGTTGGCGCAAATCAATTTCGCCGACGCAACGGCTGCTCCCGTGGCAGGGACAAATACAGCAACCGTTACGCTCAAAGGCGTAGCTACCGCCTACAACCCGTTCACGTCGACAGCCTCAGGCAGCGCCGACGCCACCTTTACGTTTAACGACTTCACCGACGAGACTCTAACCGCCGACGGCACAACCTACTACTACGTAGCCACGGCTTACGCATTCGCGCCGACGTCAGAACGTATCGATGCCGACTACTCGTTCGCTCAAGGCGAAACCGTAGTTCGCACATCGTCGTTCTCGTTTATCCCCGTAACGCGCAACAAGCGCACTAACATCGTCGGCAACATCATTACTTCCGAATAAAAACAGACAAACAACACGAATGAATCGAATCAGCATTTTCGCACTCGCCCTCGCGCTCTCGGCTTCGACCGCCGATGCATGCACGAGTCTAATCGCCGGAAAAGAAGCAACCACCGACGGCTCAACGATAATCACCTATAACGCCGACTCTTACGTGCTTTGCGGATACCTGCAACACACGCCGGCGGCAGACCACGCTCCGGGCGAAATGCTCGAGGTTGTGGAATGGGACACGAGCAAGCCGCTCGGCAAGATTCCACAAGTGAGCCACACCTACTCGACCATCGGCAACATCAACGAGCATCAGCTGGCAATCACCGAATCGACCTTCGACTGCCGACACGAACTCGCCGACACAACAGCCATAATCGACTACGGTTCACTGATTTACATCACGCTCCAACGCGCCAAGACAGCACGCGAAGCCATCGCCGTGATGACCGACCTGGTTGCCCGATACGGCTACTATAGCGGCGGCGAATCGTTCTCGATTGCCGACCCCGACGAGGCTTGGGTGCTCGAGATGGTGTCGAAAGGCATGGTCGAAAAAGGCGCCGTGTGGGTTGCACGCCGGATTCCCGACGACTGCATCAGCGGACACGCCAACCAGTCGCGAATTCACCAATTTCCGCTCAACGACAAAGAAAATTGCCTCTACGCCGACGACGTAATCACGTTTGCGCGCCGAATGGGCTGGTTCGATGGCAAAGATGAAGACTTCAGTTTCTCGAAAACCTATGCCGTAAGCGACTACCTGTCGTATCGCGGATGCGACGGTCGCGTGTGGTCGTATTTCAACCGCTTTGCCGACGGCATGGACAAATATCTGCCATTCATCAAAGGCGAAGGCGGCGAAACGCTGCCGCTCTACGTCAATCCGAACAGAAAAATCTCGGTGCGCGACATCCAAAGCGCAATGCGTGACCACTTCGACGGCACCGAATTAGACATGACCGCCGACCCGGGCGCAGGTCCGTGGAAGTCGCCCTACCGCTATGCTCCGCTGACTTACAAAGTGGACTCGGTGGAATACATCCACGAACGCCCGATATCGACGCAACAAACCGGCTTTACGCTCGTTGCGCAAATGCGCCGATGGCTGCCCGACTGCATCGGCGGCATCCTCTGGTTTGGCGTCGACGATGCCAAGATGGGCGTCTACAACCCGATATATTGCTGCATGGACCGCGTGCCGAACTGCTATCGCCGCGAGATTTCCGACCTCTATACGCTCAACTGGGAGTCGGCTTTCTGGGTAAACAACTGGGTGGCAAACCAAACGTACAACCGTTTTTCGCTGCTTTATCCCGATGTGGTAAAGGTGCAAAACGAAATCGAAGACGCCTACCCCGCTATGACTCAAGCCGTTGAGAAGCGCGCCGCTGCGGCACTCGCCGAATCGCCGAGCCGCGCCGTCGAAATTCTTTCGGCGTTCAGCGACAGCGTTTCGCAAGCCGCAACCGACCGATATCGCAAACTCGGCGAATATCTCTTCGTGAAATATCTCGACGGACGCCAACGCAAAGAAGAAAACGGCTCGTTCAAACGCACCGAATACGGCTACCCCGTCAGCCCGGATTCACCCGGCTACTCTGAAGACTACTACAAGCGAATTGTCGAGCAAACCGGCACAAAATTTATCAACAAAAAAGTTGAGCCTGTTTCACAATAAATATTAAAGCAGAGGCGGGCAGTCTTTGACATTTATTATGAAACAGGCTCTAAATTAATCAGCCGTTTTACTTGTGAACATTCAGAAAAGTCGTTAATTTAGCAAAAAATTGCAACCCGATGAATAATTACTACTACTTAGGTCCCGACAATAAGCAAATCGGACCGATGCCGTTAAACGAATTGATAGGGAAAATCAATGAGAATACCTTAGTGTGGACAGCCGGTATGAACGAATGGCAACCGGCAGGATTCGTACCCGAAGTGGCAGCCGCCTTGGCTTCACGCTACCAAAATATGCCGCCGCAACAACAACCTCAGCAGCCATACACCCCGAATAATCAAGGCTATGGTCAACAAGGATACGGACAACAAGGTTATGGTCCTCAAGGCTATGGACAGCAAGGCTACGGTCAACAGGGTTATGGACAGCAAGGTTACGGACAACAAGGTTATGGTCAGCAAGGCTACGGTCAACAATACGACAATGGATACGTGCCGGAACGCCCTCAGAACTATATGGTTTTCTGCATTTTGTCAATCCTCTTCTGCTGCTGGCCGTTGGCTGTAGTAGCGCTTATCTATTCCACTAAGGTAAACAGCAACTACGATGTGGGCAACTACGCGGAAGCAATCGAAAATTCAAACAAAGCACGCAATTGGCTGATTGCGAGCGCAATTTGCGGTGTTGTAATAATTATATTCGCCTTCATTTTTGCAATGGCAGAAGCAATATAATGCCACTCAGCGTTAAGCAAAAACGATACATCTACACTGCCATTACAATCGTTGTAGTGGCAGCAATTGCTATTTATTCCTATTTCGTCGACACGCGCGGCGCCGCCCTTGCGCCGAAGTGTCCGGTATTTCTCACCACGGGATATAAATGTCCGGGCTGCGGCACGCAACGCGCTCTGCATGAGCTCGTTCACGGCAATTTCATCGAGTTTGCACTCTACAACCCGATTCTCGTAATCGCCATTCCTTACATATTCATCCTCGTCTACCTGCAATACCTCGGCGGCGCCGACCGATTCCCCAAAGCGAACAAAATCTTCGCCGGAAGCCCGGCTGCCATCGCTTGGTTTATCATTATCATCGCTTACTGGATAATAAGAAATGTTTTGAATTTTTGATTTTTGGAATTTTTCAGTATATTCGCCAAAAATTAGTCAGCTATGAAGGAGTATTTTTATATTGACGTCAACGGCAACCAAGTAGGGCCGTGTCAACTTTCGGACCTTATCGGCGTAATCAACCTCGACACAATGGTCTGGACGACAGAGCTTTCCGACTGGGTTCCTGCACGCAACGTTGCCGAACTTGCCGATGCTCTCAACTCATACCAAACACAACAGAACGCAAATCAGCAACAACAGATGAATCAACGTCAGCAACCGCCGTATCGGGAGCCGTCCTATCAGCGACGTCCGGCGCCGGGACCAAAGCCCGACAACTACCTCGTGCTGAGCATCATATCTGTATTTTTCTGCTGCCTGCCGCTCAGCATTGCAGCTATCATCTATGCCATCAAGGTTGACGAATACTGGTCGAAAGGCGAATACGAAAGCGCCTACGACGCATCCGGCAAGGCGAAGAAGCTGCTGATTTGGAGCGTAATAGCAACCGCTGCATTGACGATACTGTGCACCATATTCTACATTCTTGTATTTGTACTTGCAATAGGAACGGCAGGATTGGTGGCGCTTTAAAGCAAAGAAAGAATTCCATCGACATCGCCGGGAACAAAGCGCCGAATTTCGGGGTCGCGGGCAAACCACGTCATCTGCTTCTTGGCGTAGACGCGCGTGTTTTTCTGAATGCGTGCCACGGCCGTCGGCAGGTCCCACACGCCGTCGAACATGGCGAACATCTCCTTGTAGCCCACCGTATTGAGCGAATTGAGATGGCGCAGCGGATAGACCCGGCGCGCTTCGTCGACCAATCCGGCTTCGACCATCATCTCAACGCGACGATTGATGCGGTCGAAAAGCACGTCGCGCGGCAACGACATTTCGGTTTTGACAATTCGGAAGGGGCGCTGCTTTGCGCTGTTGGTGCGCAGCGACGTGTAGGTTGTGCCCGACTGACGGCAAATCTCGACGGCATGCACAACGCGTTTCATATTTTTGCGGTCGACGCGCTCAAAATAGTCGGGGTCGAGGCGTCGGAGTTCTTCGAGCATCGCCTCGTCGCCCAGGCGGCGCCAATCGTCGGCAACAGCCGTTCGCACTTCGTCGCTGATAGTCGGAATGTTGTCGATACCCTTGCAGACGGCATCGACATAAAGCATCGACCCGCCGCACATCACCGCATAGTCGCTCGCGGCAAACAGCTGTTCAAGTCGTGCAATGGCGTCGGTTTCGAACTGCGCGGCGCTATAGTATTCGTCGAGTTCGAGCATATCGACGAAATGGTGCGGCACGGCACGGCGCTGAGCAGGCGTCGGCGCGGCTGTACCTATCGGAATACCACGGTAAATTTGACGCGAGTCGGCGCTGATAATCTCAGCACCGACTCGTTGCGCCAATTCTACGGCTGTATCACTTTTTCCCGAACCGGTCGGTCCGGTAATGACTATTAGCGTCTTGCGGCTCACCGTTGCTCAACGAGTTTGCAAATCTCGATAATCACGTCGGTAGCCTTTTCCATCGAGCTGACGGGCACGTATTCGTAGCGTCCGTGGAAGTTCAGCCCTCCGGCAAAGATGTTCGGGCAAGGAAGACCCTTAAACGACAATTGCGCGCCGTCCGTTCCGCCACGGATAGGTTGTACCTTCGGCGTCACACCGGCATTGAGCATCGCCTGTTTGGCGATGTCGACGATGAACATCACCGGCTCAATCTTTTCGCGCATGTTGTAGTATTGGTCTTTGATTTCAATCGTGCAGCAACCGGGGAACTCGTTGTTGGTCTTGCGCACGAGGTGCTCCAACTCCTTCTTACGACGCTCGAAGCGGTCCATGTCGTGGTCGCGAATGATGTAGGTGAGCGTAGTTTCTTCGACCGAGCCGTCGACGCCGATAAGGTGGTAGAATCCTTCGTAGTCTTCGGTGTGTTCGGGAGTTTCCCAACGCGGAAGCATTATCATAAACTGGTTAGCGATGCGGATAGAGTTAATCATCTTGTGCTTGGCGTATCCGGGATGCACGTTGCGCCCCTTGAACACGACCTTAGCAGATGCGGCGTTGAAGTTTTCGTACTCGAGTTCGCCGATAGCGCCGCCGTCCATCGTGTAGGCGAAGTCGGCACCGAAGTGAGCCACGTCGAACTTATGAGCGCCCAAGCCGATTTCCTCATCGGGATTGAAGCCGATGCGGATGTCGCCGTGCTTGATTTCGGGATGCGCGAGCAGATACTCTACGGCGGTAATAATCTCGGCAACGCCGGCTTTGTCATCGGCGCCGAGCAACGTCTTACCGTCGGTCACAACGAGTCGCTCGCCGACATAGTCTTTCAGTTCGGGAAAACCTTCGACCGTGAGCACCACACCCGACTCGGCATCGAGCACGATGTCGCCGCCGTCGTAGTTTTCAACGATACGCGGATTAACGTGGCGACCCGACATGTCGGGCGACGTATCCAAGTGGGCAATAAAACCTACGGTAGGCACTTTGCGGTCGGTGTTCGACGGCAAGGTTGCCATAAGATATCCGTTGTCGTCGAGGGTAATGTCTTTCAACCCTAACGATTGTAATTCTTTCTCTAATGCTTGAGCGAACACCATCTGCCCGGGTGTCGACGGCGTCAGGTTGGTCAACTCATCGCTTTGGGTGTCGTACTTGACATAGCCCAAAAACCTGTCTAATACATTCATCGATATGTTAGTTTTGTTTTGACTGCAAATTTAATGCATTTTCAACGGTTTATCAAACCTCAGCGCTGTGTTTTACAACATTTCGCACTACACCCGGCGCCGTTGCGGCAATCCGTGACGTTATTTTGCCGGAATGGCACCCGACTGTTTCAGCATTAGTCTGGTTATTATTCCAAAAATTTGTTAACAACGCTTATTTTTTATCTCACAGATTAATTGTTTCTTATAATTTTGACTAATTTAGCACCAAAATAACCTAATACCTCATTAAAATGTTAAGAAAGAGTACTTTTTTAGCAGTGCTTATTATTGCATTGTTAAGCCCTATGGCAAAAGCCGACGACTACATTAAGCGCGAATTCCGCGCCATTTGGCTCACTACCGTGTGGGGCATCGACTGGCCGAGTACCACCGGCACGTCGTCGTCCGTTCAAACTACGCAAAAGAATCAGATGATTGGCTACCTTGACCAACTTCAAGAAGAGAATTTCAACGCAGTTTGCTTCCAAGTACGTTCGATGTGCGATGCAATGTACGCCTCTAAGTACGAGCCTTGGTCGAGTTATCTGACCGGCTCACGCGGCTCGAATCCCGGCTGGGACCCGTTGGCATTCGTCGTTGAAGAATGTCACAAACGCGGTATGGAATGTCACGCATGGGTTAATCCCTTCCGATTCTCCACCGGGTCGAATTGGAACACAACTCAAGACCAGCAACTGACCAACAACGGATGGCTGCTCAGCTACAACGACGGAAGCTCCACCACAACCATCCTCAACCCGGGTATCGCGGAAGCACGCCAACGCATCGTTGACGTTTGCCAAGACATCATAACCAACTACGACGTCGACGGTATTATCTTCGACGACTATTTCTACCCCAACGGCATACCGACAACAAGCGCAGCAGCCGACTATTCGCTTTGGCAATCATCGGGCTCGAGCTTAACATTTGGCAACTGGCGTCGTAACAACATCAACATCACGATAGCCGACATCTACGCAATGATACAATCGGTTAAGCCGTGGGTACGCTTCGGCATCGGACCTGCAGGTGCGGCTTGCTCCGACAGTTCAGTGGCTTCTTCGCACGGCGTGGAACCGCTCTCGAACTACTGCTCGGCATCCGACTGGCAATACAACGGCATTTTCTCCGACCCGGTGCAATGGCTCGAAGACGGCACAATCGACTACATTTCGCCGCAACTCTATTGGACAACCACCCACACTACCAATCCGTTCGGACCGATGACAAACTGGTGGTCGAAGGTTGCAAACCAATTCGGACGCCACCACTTTGCAAGCCATAGCTTGAGTTTCTTAACGTCGAACACCACATCGAACTGGCAAGAAGTGGGCAAACAAATTGAATATTCACGCCAATACACCCAAAATGCCGCCCCGGGCTGCGTGCTCTACTCTTTCCAATATATGAGCGGAAAAACGGCTTCGGGCTTCGGCGATTGGCTTCTCTCCAACAAATTCCAAATGAAGTCGTTGCCACCGGCTGTGACTTGGAAGACAGCCGTCGACCCGGGTAAAGTTTCCAACCTATCGACCGCTCCCGACGCCAACGGCGGACTCTTCTGGGACAATATCGGCACAAACTACCGCTATACCATCTATGCAATCCCGTCGTCGGTTTCGAAATCGAACATCATGAGCACCGTAGTCGACGGTATCGAATCGAAGTATCTCATCGACATAACCTACAACAACTACATCTACCTTCCCGAAGAAAAAGTTAGCGGCTACTACTACGCAGTGTGCGCGCTCGACCGCTTCGGCAACGAATACGAACCGCGCTACAGCAACGAAAACGTATCGCCTGCCGACAAAGTTACGCTCACCGCGCCAATAGGCGGCGCTACCGTGAAGTCGCCCGCAACGTTCTCGTGGACGGCAGCCACGGGTGCTACCTATCGCTTGCAAATCAGTAAATCGAGCGGCATGAGTCCGTTGGTCATCGACCAATCGGGCATCACCGGCAACAGCACGTCGGTCGACCTGTCGCCGCTCGGCGAAAGCCAAACCTGCTACTGGCGCATCATCTGCTCGCAATCGGGCAAAGAAGATACGCCGTCGGACGTGGCAACATTCAACACGGCTGAATATGAATCGATTAGCGGACTTGCGCTCAATTCGCCCGCCAACGGCTCAACCGTAGCCGACCAATCGACCGTCGCGTTCTCATGGACAGGCGTTGCAGGCGCATCGTATGCACTCGAAATAGCGACCAACTCGTCGTTCTCCGACATCGTTGCAACAAAGTCGACCACCGCAACGTCGGCAAGCATCGACATGAGCAGCCTTCAATACAACTCGACCTACTACTGGCGCATAAAAGCGACAAAGACAGGCTATAAGACGACAACGACGTCAGTTTGGACGTTCTCGACACCGCGCCGCGACCCGGCACCCGCCGTTACACTCGTAGCGCCCGCCAACGACACGACACTCAGCGACGATTTCTCGTTTGTCTTCACCGCAGCCGACGTCGACAGCTACACGCTGCAAATTGCCACTAACTCTTCGTTTAGCAACGTCGTTAAAACAATAACCTCCGGCTTCACCGCAAACGGCTCAAACATGGAATACGCCATGGCAAAAACCGAACTTCCGCGCGGCAGCTACTATTGGAGAGTTGTAACGAAGAAAACGAGTTGCCTCGACTCGTATTCCGACACATGGCAGTTTGTATTCGACGTTTCCGGCGAAACAGGCTACTTCATCAAGAAAGACCCGGAACCCTATGACGCCAACGGCGAAATCCTGCTCGAAAACCTCTGGATGCGCTCCATTGACAGCAACTTCAACAACCTGCCAACCGCAACCGACTGGGGCTTGAACCGCGGTATGTGCGCAATCGACAACATCATCTACATCTCGGGTCGCGTAGCCAACACACAGACAACCGACTGCTACATCGACCGCTATAACGCATTCACCGGTGAGTTTATGAGTCGCCTCGAGTTGCCGGCGTCGGTGCAATACGCACTCTATCCTTGCAACAGCATTTTGAAAGACAATGCCGGAAATCTTCTCATCTCGAACCTCACCAACGACTTGTCGACCAAGCCATTAACAATCCACAAAATCGACAAACTCACCGGCGAAGCAATCCTCGTGGCATCGCTGACCTACACCGGCGGCGGCCGCGTTGACCACTGCTCAATCTACGGCGACATCTCCGGCACCTACTACGTATTCGCAGCCCTTTCCGGCGGCACTCGCGTAATTCGCTGGACCGTGACAAACGGCAACGCTACGTCGACCAGCGCACAAACGGCAAGATCGTTCTACCCATCGACAAGCAATTTCGGCATCTCGGTACGCACATATCCCGTAAGCACAACGGCGGTCTATGTCAACTCGTCGGCAATCGACCCGTGCCGCTACACATTCGGCAATCGTAACCTCACGCTCAGCGAAAGCTTCAGCAACAACACATCGTTGTTGCCGACTTCGACGTATGCCAACGGCTTGACAATGTTCACCTTCCGCGACACCAACTACTTCGTCTATCCCAACAATCCGGTATGGATGGACGACGAAGGCGAATTCTACGGCGGACCGAACGACTTCGTCATCGCATCGACCACATCGTTTACCTCCAATACGTTCAAAAACCTGAGCAAGATTTGGACAGTTCCCGAAGGCGGTCTCGGCGATGCATACAGCTACTATGCCGACGCAATTATCGACAACGAACCCGTCTACGACCTCGACCGCAACATCGTGGCGCACAACATCTACTTCTACATCCCGTCTAGCGGATTCGCCGCTTATCAGCTACGCCACAGTTCGTCGAGCGGCGGCGTTGCCATCTCGACCGACCCGTGGACGGCATACTTCAGCCGCGGCTACATCTGCACGTCGCGCGAAGCCGACATCAAAGTAGTGTCGCTCAGCGGAGCACTCGCCAAATCGGCTCGCTCAACAACGCGTCTCAACATAGCCGACCTCCCCAAAGGCGTCTACATCGCAACTTGCGCTTCCGCCGGCTCGATTAAGACGTTCAAAGTTATCAAGTAGAGCGAAATCATCAGCAATCAATAAGCCCGGTAGACCGAATCTATCGGGCTTATTCTATATCGGATTGAATAGGCAATTCTGTTAAACTCATTAAAATTTTGAACAAGATACATAAAATATTGGCAATAATCTTGCATTTTCGACGTGGAGATTTTATTTTTGCAGTGGCTAATATCCGGAAAGGTTATGACAGAAACATTGTTAGGTATAGGAGCAATTTTTCTAACATTAGCGCTAATCTGGGTTTTTGCCAATCGATTCTTGCATTTGTTGAAGGCTATAAAGCATCGGAATCGGGAGAAAACGGCAAAGAACGCAATAATAATGATAGCGTGCGTTTTGTTTTTCTATTTCGTGCTTTACAACACTTTCAACGATTGGCTACACAGAATGTATAGCCAATTTTAGTTTGAAATCGTGAAAGCGATTGACATGACCCGAGCGAAGAGGAAACGACTGAACCGACAACTTAATGAAAATGTTGCCACCCCCTATTGGCAGGTATTTAGGTTTGTTTCCGGAGAAAATTGCTGAAGCATTACGCTTTGTCGGCTTCCTTTCCGTTGAAAATCAAGGTAAGGATGTCGAGAGCATCGTGAACAGATGGCACACTTGCCAGAACCATAGAGCGTCTGCGCTCTACTTCTTTCAACTTACAGCGCCGTGGATGGTTTTGCAAGTAGTTGATAATTTTGCCGAAAGCGGGCGACTGATAGTAAGCCACATTATCGGCTGAGACGAAATGCAAAATCATCACACCTTGCTTGAGTACGATTTTTTCGATACCGAGTTTCTTTGCAACGCGACGAAGCGCGACGATGAGAATGAGTTCCATCGCCTGATGCGGTATTTTGCCGAAACGGTCTTCGAGACGTCGGCAGAAGGCATCGACGTCGCCTGCCGCCTGCATATTGTCGAGCTCCTGATAGAGCAAAATGCGCTCGCTCTCCTGTGGCACGTAAGTAGCAGGGAAAAGTATTTCGAGGTCGGTATCGATGGTACAATCATTGGTAAACGAGTCGTCGACGATTGGTTGGTCGGCAAACGTGTCGGCAAACTCTTCGGTGCGGAGTTCGACCATAGCCTCGCGCAGAATTTTTTGGTAGGTTTCGTAGCCCAAGTCGGCAATAAATCCGCTCTGCTCGGCGCCGAGAAGGTTGCCCGCACCGCGGATGTCGAGGTCTTGCATAGCGATATGAATGCCGCTGCCGAGGTCGGAGAAACTCTCGATGGCGTTCAGTCGGCGGCGAGCCACGTCGGTGAGCGTGATGCCCGGCGGAATGAGCAGGTAGCAGAACGCTTTGCGGTTGCTGCGCCCTACGCGACCGCGAAGTTGATGGAGTTCGCTGAGTCCGAAATTTTGCGCATTTTGCACGATTATGGTGTTGACGTTGGGCATGTCGAGTCCCGACTCGATGATGGTTGTAGCCAGCAGGATGTCGTACTTGTGTGCGGTAAAGTCGAGGATGGTGTTTTCGAGCAATTCGGGCGCCATCTGACCGTGCCCTACCACCGTACGCGCGTCGGGCACAAGACTGCGAACGCGTTTCTCCATCGAAAGAAGTTGCTCGATGCGGTTGCACACGATGAATACCTGTCCGCCGCGAGCGAGTTCGAAGTTGACGGCTTCGCGAATGATGTCGTCGTCGCTCGGCGTTACGACGGTCTGTATGGGATAGCGGTTTGGCGGAGGCGTCGAAATCACGCTGAGGTCGCGCGCCGACATAAGCGAAAACTGGAGGGTGCGCGGTATGGGGGTTGCCGACATGGTGATGGTGTCGACGTTGACTTTCAATTGCTTGAGTTTCTCTTTGACAGCCACGCCGAATTTCTGTTCTTCGTCGATAACAAGCAGTCCCAAGTCTTTAAATTTCACCGACTTTCCGACGAGTTTATGCGTGCCGATAATGATGTCGATTTTGCCGGCGGCGAGGTCGGCGAGAATCTGCTTGACGTCCTTAGGCTTGCGAGCGCGGCTGAGATAGTCGACGCGCACGGGGAAGTCGGCGAGACGTTCCGAGAATGTGCAGAAATGCTGGTAAGCGAGCACTGTGGTAGGCACGAGCACGGCGGTCTGCTTATTGTCGGTAGCGGCTTTGAAGGCTGCGCGGATGGCAACCTCGGTCTTGCCGAAGCCGACGTCGCCGCAAATCAGTCGGTCCATCGGACGCTCGCTCTGCATATCGGCTTTCACCTCGTTGGTGGCACGCAGTTGGTCGGGCGTATCTTCGTAGACAAACGACGCTTCGAGTTCCTGTTGCATAAAACCGTCGGGCGAAAACGCGAAGCCTTTCTCGTTGCGGCGAGCGGCATAGAGGCGAATGAGGTCGCGTGCAATGTCTTTGAGTTTCGACTTGGTGCGTTCTTTGATTTTGTTCCAAGCGCCGCTGCCGAGTTTGTTGAGACGAGGCTCGACACCTTCTTTGCCGCGATATTTTGCGAGTTTGTGCAAGGAATGGATTGAGACGAAGATTTTGTCGTCGTTGAGGTAAGTCAACTTAATCATTTCTTGCATCTTACCGTTGACGGCGGTGCGCACGAGACCGCCAAAGCGACCGATGCCGTGGTCGACGTGCACGATATAGTCGCCGACCTCAATCTGCGAGAGTTCTTTGAGCGACAGAGCAAGTTTGCCGGAGCGCACGCGGTCGCTCTTGAGGGTATATTTGTGGAAACGCTCGAAGATTTGGTGGTCGGTGAACACACAGATGCGGCGTTCGTTGTCGACAAAACCTTCGTGGAGCGTCTTCAGCACGGGGACGAACGAGATGTTGTCGCCGCGGTCTTCGAAGATGATGCGCAGTCGCTCGGTCTGCTGCTCGCTGTCGGAAAGTATGTAGATTTCGTAGCCTTTTTCGCGATAGTCGGTAAAAATGCGGCTGATGAGTTCGAAATTCTTGTGGAGCACGCCTTGCGGCGTGGTGTCGAAAGCAAGGCGAGCATCGAATGTGCCGGAGTTTGAGACGTCGAACGTCACGCAACGATGTGCGGCAAACGATGCACGGAAAGCTGCCGGGTCGACGACGTTTTTCATTGCGTTTACGTCGCCGTCGTTGGAGATGAGCGTGCTCTGCGAAATTTTCTCGGTAGCGATTTGCTCGATACGGCTGATGAGATGCTGCGGATTGCGCGCCAGAATGACGGTTTCGGGCTCAACGAAGTCGAGCAACGACAGTGAGTCGTCCGATTCGCCGCCGAGGTTATTAACCACGCAAATGCTGTCGAGGCGCTCTACGGAGAGTTGCGATTCGATGTCGAAAGTGCGTATGCTGTCGATGTCGTTCCCGAAGAAGTCGATGCGATACGGCATTTCGTTGGTAAACGAGAAGATGTCGAGAATAGAGCCGCGCACGGCGAATTGCCCGGGCTCGTAGACGTAGTCGACTTGCTCGAAGCCGTACTCGCGCAGACGCTGTTCGACGAGGTTAAGGTCGGCGGATTCGTTGATGGTGAATTGAATGGTTTGCTCGTTGAGTTTCTCGTGCGAAGCGACTTTTTCGGCGAGTGCTTCGGGATAGGTCACTACCCAACGCAACGAGTCGTCGTGCAGGCGGTTGAGCACCTCGGCGCGAAGAATCTGCTGCGGCTGGTCGGGCTGTCCGTAGCGGATGTCGCGCTTGTAGCCAGAGGGGAACAACAGTACGGCGCTGTCGCCTGCAATCTGCAACAAGTCGTTGTAGAAGTATCCGGCTTGGTCGAAGTCGTCGAGCACAACGACGTAGGGCGCGGCAATCCGCGGTAGCTGTGCGACGAACACTGCGGCGGCTGAGCCTACAAGTCCGTCGACGGCTATCGTCTTGATTGCGTAGTCCGCGAGTAGTTCGGCGATTCGCTTGACTTTTGTCGGCGAAACGACGAGCCGTGTCAATTCGTTCAACTGCATGGCGCCGTGTAATGCTTATAGATGCTCTTAGATGATGAGCATAGCGTCGCCGTAGACGCCGAAGCGATATTTCTCTTTGACAGCCACTTCGTAGGCGTTGCGCACGATGTCGTAGTCGCCGAATGCGGAAACCATCATCAACATGGTGGAATATGGCAGGTGGAAGTTGCTGATAAGCGATGTGCACACGGAGAATTCGTAGGGCGGGAAGATGAATTTATTGGTCCAGCCGACATACTCTTTGATGTGACCGTTCATGCTGACGGCGGTCGAGATGGCGCGCATCACCGACGTTCCGACGGCGCAGACGTTACGCCCTGCGTCTTTTGCCGAATTGACGGCTTGCACAAGGTGCGACGAGATTGCCATTTGCTCGGAGTCCATACGGTGTTTCGTAAGGTCTTCGACGTCGATTTCGCGGAAGTTGCCAAGCCCGAAATGGAGGGTAAGGAAGTCGTAGTTGATGCCTTTGATTTCCATTATTTTGAGGATTTCGCGGCTGAAGTGCAGACCTGCCGCGGGGGCTATGACGGCGCCTTCGTTTTTGGCGAAGATACATTGATAACGCTCGGCGTCTTCAGGCTCGGATTCGCGCTTGAAGTAGTCGGGGAAGAGCGTTGTGCCGAGTTTGAACAAGTCGGCTTTAAATTGGTCGTGCGGACCGTCGTAGAGGAAACGCAGCGTTCTGCCGCGCGAGGTGGTGTTGTCGATAACCTCGGCAATCATCGAATCGTCGTCGCCGAAATAGAGCTTGTTGCCGATGCGTATTTTGCGTGCCGGTTCGACCAATACGTCCCAAAGTTTATGTTCTGCGTTGAGTTCGCGAAGCAACGACACTTCGATACGCGCACCGGTTTTATCCTTTTTGCCGTAGAGTTTGGCGGGGAAAACTTTGGTGTCGTTAAGCACGAGGAGGTCGCCTTCGTTGAAGTAGTCGACCACGTCGCGGAACACTTTATGCTCGATGTTGCCGGTTTTACGGTCAACGACCATCAGGCGCGCTTCGTCGCGTTCTTCTGTCGGGTAAAGTGCGATAAGTTCTTCGGGCAGTTTGAATTTGAATTGCGAAAGTTTCATTTCGCGGTTGCCCATCGTGTCCAATAAATTCATTGTTCTTCGGGAATTATAATCTGTTCTGTTTCTAATCGTTTAGTAATGTCGTCAACCGATTCGCAGGCTGAGATGTGGATATCGCCGACGCGAGTGCGGCGGAGAGCGGTCAGATGTGCTCCGGAGGCGAGGGCTTCGCCGATGTCGCGAGCCAGTGCACGTATGTATGTACCTTTTGAGCAAACCACGCGAACGACGATGTCGGGGAGGTTGCACTCGAGGAGTTCGATTTGGTCGATTACGAGGGTTTTGGGCTTGATTTCGACGTCTTTGCCTTTACGAGCCATCTTGTAGGCACGCTTGCCGTCGATTTTGCAGGCGCTGAATGCGGGCGGCACTTGGCTGATTTCGCCGACGAAGCGGCTCAGCGCTTTCTCGACGTCGTCGCGGCTGATGTGCTCCCACGGGTAGGTCGCATCGATTTCGGTCTCGAGGTCGAACGACGGGGTCGTGGCGCCCAGACGAATGTCGGCTACATACTCCTTGGTTTGGGCTTGCAGCTGTTCGATGAGCTTGGTCTTGCGTCCGGTGACGATGGTCATTACGCCGGTTGCAAGCGGGTCGAGCGTGCCGGCGTGTCCCACTTTGAGCTTTTTACGCCCGGTGCGACGCGACAGGATGCCGCGGATGCGCTTGACCACATCGAACGAGGTCCAATGCAGCGGCTTGTCGACGTGAAATATTTCGCCTTCGATAGGATTTAGAGCCTGTTTCATCAGTCAATTATTGCGAGATCGACTCCGCAGGCGAGCATTATCAGGATTGCGCCTCCGACGATGATTCGATACCATCCGAATGCCTTGAAGCCGTATTTTGTTACGAAGTTGATAAAAAATTTGATAGCGAGCAGCGCAACGATAAATGCCACGACGTTGCCGACGATGAGCGTTCCGACGTTGCCTGTCAGGGCTGCCGATTTATCGCTCAAAAACAGTTTGAGCACCTCGTAGCCGGTTGCGGCAAGCATAGTCGGCACAGCGAGAAAGAACGAAAATTCGGCTGCGGCACGGCGCGTGAGCCGTTGCGACATTCCGCCGACTATCGTTGCCATCGAGCGCGACACGCCGGGTATCATGGCGATGCACTGAAACAAACCAATCTTCAACGCGCGCTTCTCGGTCAGCACGGTGTCGTCGGAGCCGTGGTTGAAAATCTTGTCGCAGAAAAGCATGAATATTCCGCCGAGGATGAGCATTACTGCCACCACAACAACATTCTCGAGCAGACTATCGACAACATCACCGAAAATGAGTCCGATGACGGCTGCCGGAATGAATGCCACGAGGAGTTTCCAATAGAAGTCGTATTTGTGCAAAAATTTGCGCAACTTCGAGGCGCCTTCGGGTGCAGGCGTGTGGTTGAGTCGGAAAAAGCGTCGCCAATAGAGGCAAACCACCGACAGGATGGCGCCGAATTGGATGATGACGGTAAACGCTTTGACGAAGTCGTCGGCGGGCACACCGAGGAGTTTCTCGGTGATTATCATATGCCCGGTTGACGACACCGGAAGAAATTCCGTAAGTCCTTCGACGATGGCTATTATTATGCTGCTAAGTATGTCCATCGGCTATTTCTTTGGCTTGTAAATGATTCCGAAAAACATTGCCACAAAGCCGAGGAACGCCATTGTGGGACCGACAACGATGCGCGCAGTGCTAAAGATGTCGGGATTGAACTTTTCAGCCGACGGTTCGCCGGAGCCGGTAATGACGAAGCCGACAATGACTAATGCCAGTGCCGCCGCCATTATGATATAGTTGATTTTGCCGAGTGGCATTGACTGTTTCGAGTCGTTTTGCTTGTTGTTTTTTTCTGCCATAATCTTTGTTTAACGTTTAAATAATTCGTCGTACGAGAGGTTGATATACTTGTTTGCGGCGAGCAGAGCAGCCAAGGCTGTCAGGCTGACGCCGATAAGGATTAGTGCGCCGAACACGGCGAATGCCGTAAGCAGGTCGATGCCGCTGAGAAGGGTTGCATCGATGTTGTTGAGCGAGAAGTAGGCACCGACGAGGATTGCGATAGCCACTGCGGCGGCTATCAGCCCGTTAAGCATATTGCTGACGATGAACGGGCGGCGGATGAACGAAGGCTTGGCGCCGACGAGTTTCATCGTATGGATGAGGAATCGCCGCGAGTAGATGGTCAGCCGCACGGTGTTGTTGATAAGTGCGAAAGAGATGACGAGCAGCAGCGCCGCTACCGATAGCAGCACGATGGCGATATTGCTCAGGTTGCGATTGGCGGCGTCGACTTCGGCTTTGTGCATCGCCACTTCGTCGATATAGGGTATCGCCTTGAGTTGACGCTCGATGGCGGCGAGACTGTCGGGATGGGCGTATGCCGCTTTGACGTAGACTTCAAACTCTGCGCCGAGAGGATTGACGCCGAAAAGGCTGACGAGGTCTTCGCCGGTGTCGCGTTTCCAACTTTCGGCGGCTTCGGCGGCGGAGATGTAGCGCGAGCGCGAGAAACGGCGACTGTCTTTAAACATCTTGTCGAGTTGCTCGATTTGTCCGGCATCGGCGTCGGCGGGAAGGATGACGTTGAAACCGATGTTTTCTTTGATTTCGTTGCTGAAATTGTTTGCCAGCACGCCAAGAAAGGCTACCACACCGACAAGCAACAGCACCAACATCACGCTGGTTGTCGACGTGAAGTTGGACTGAAAATATGATATTTTCGATTTCTTTTCTTTTGCCATTTACTGTAAAATATTGTGTCGTTGGCTCATATTTTGCCAATATTATGCAAATATTGCGCAAAGCGAGAGCAATAAGCTTGCTTAATTGCCGAGTCGCAGCCAATATTATGCAAATAGTGCGCAAGGCGAGAGCAATAAGCTTGCTTAATTGCCGAGTCGCAGCCAATATTATGCAAATAG
>JBJEDP010000213.1:0-3949 GCA_051872175.1 Candidatus Limisoma sp. | reverse complement strand
AAGGCGAGAGCAATAAGCTTGCTTAATTGCCGAGTCGCAGCCAATATTATGCAAAGATACGAAATACGAGGTGCCGTTGTCAATAGTTTTTGCGTTTTTTATGGAAATTATTGCGAAAACGGCACAAAAACGGAGGCGCACCCGAAGTCGAGCACGCCTCCGTTTATTCTCGTCAGTCTTTATTAGAACATAATCTTCTTGGTTGTTACGTTGCCGTCAACGTCGATTGCCTTAACTATGTAGACACCTTTCGCTGCATCGATGTCGAGGTAATTTGCATTAACCACGTCTGCCACAACGGCACCTGTCATCGAGTAGACGGTGATGCGGCGTGCTTCGGCACCTGCCAACGTGATTTGTCCGTTGCGACTGATGATTTCACTCTTCTTCGTCGGCACTGTCGACACTGCGGAGTTCTTGCCGCCGCTATAGGTGTAGTATGCAATACCTTGCTTGCAAGCGCCTACCCAGATGTCGAGCGTTCCGCCGTTGTTGCGTATGTCGTGACAAATGCTCGAAACGCGTTGGTCGTTTGCGTTGCCGCCGAGACCGTTGTCGGGATACCAAACTTTATAAGTTTCGGCATTTTCCGCACCGTTGGTCACGTCGATGAGCACGAATCCGGCATTACCCGACGACGACGCCGACTTATAGGTCGTTGCCGCAAGATATTTCTTGTCGCCGAAGTTGAACATATCGAGCGCCGTTCCGTAGGTTACGCCGCCGAGCGCTGCGCCGTTCATTGTTTTCTGTGCCATGCCGCTTGCGCTGAAGAGCGTCGGATAGGTTGCCTTGCCGCTGTACCAGAATGTGCCGTCGGCGTTGTAGACGATATCGGCTGCGCCACGTCCGTCACCACCGGCGAATGCCGAACCCGACGAAGTGAGGCTTATCTTGGTTGACGTTTGCGATACGCTGCCGTTGCTTATCGTGTAGTAGTACACTTCCGAGCAACCGTGGTTGGTTATCCAAATGCGACCGTTGGTCAAGTTGCCGCTAACCGACATTTGCGCGCCGCACCACTTGTTGGTTGCATCGCCGCCGTGGTTGGAGTCGCTGATGATGGTCTTCGGCGTTGCGCTGTCGCTATCCCATTGATAGACGATGAACGGGGTCGATGAGTTCGGGATGTTGCAAGCCAAAATCTTGCCGTCGACTGCGATGATGTCCGACAGATAGAACACGCCGGTGCTGATGCCTGTTACGCTCAACGAGCCGAGCAGGTTGCCGTTGTAGGCGTCGACTATCTTGATTTCGGGCGCCGTCGAAGCAGCTGCATGCAGTGCGTAGATTTTGCCGTTGCTGTATGTCATTGCGCGGTAGTAGTTGTCGGTGAGGCTCATCCACGATTTTACCGTGCCGTTGCCCATACTGTTCCACACTTGGGTCATCGACTTGACATCGTCGTCGACAACTTGAGGCCATGTGCCCTCGCCCGACAGGTTGACCGTGATGGCGTCGGCATTGGTCGATGTAATGTTGACGGTTGCCGTATGTGTACCGATTTTGTCGGGATAGTAGGTCACTTCGATTGTTCCCGAGCCTGCCGACTTGCTGATGGTCGACTGCGACAGTGTGAAGTATGGAGAACCGCTTATCGACAAGTTGATGTCGCCTTCCAAGCCGTTACCGCTCACGGTGAATGTCTTCTTGGCTGTCGTCCATGCGGGCTGATTGAACGTCAACGACGATTCCGATGCCGACAGACGCGGCTTAAGCGGACCTATCGAGCCGGGATTGTTGGTCGGTACGGAGCCGGTTTTATAGTATGCTAAGCCTTGCAGCGTCGAAAGCACCCACGTTTCGACGAACGAGCTGCCGTCAGTGTTGACCATGACGTCGCCGGTACCGTTGGTGTTACGCGTTGTGCCGAGTCCGCCGCTCGGATATTCGCCCACTTGGGTTACTGTCGAGAAGTTGCCTGTTTCGTCAACGATGACGCGCATGCGACCGCCTTTGTAGGTCGAAGTTGCATCGCCGCTGACGCGGTCGTTGAATTTCAAGTTGAGGGCATATTTCACGCCGCGCCACGAGAATTCGTGATGGCTCGAGCCCCACGGTTCGCCCGTGTCGACCTTGCATTGTACCACTGCCGTATTGCTCGAACTGTCGAGTTTGGTCCATGCCGGGAAGTTCTGTATTCCGTCAATCCACCAGCCTGACGACTTGTAATACGCACGAGCTGTCGAGCCGATGGCATATTGCGTCGAACCGTCGGTTGTTACCTTGGTTTTCGATGTTGTCCAGATGCCCGAACAGTTGCGCTTGAGGTCCATAATATAGGTTTCCGAACCCGTGTCGTAGGCAAATGTCAAGACCAGGTCGCAGAGCCATTCGCCGCTAACCTCGATGCAGTCGCCCAAGCGAACATCGGTGGTTGTGCTATAAAGCAGATACGGTGCCGATTGGTCGTCGTCCCACGCATACACGCGAAGTTCTTGACCGGCTTTCGCCAAGTTACAAGCCACGATATGTCCGTCGCTCAAGCACTTAACGTCGCAGAATATATATGTTCCGCCGCCGACTACGCTCGAAAGGTTCAGGTCTCCCAAATCGGCGCCTGTCTGTGCGTTGATAACCTTGATACTGCTGTGGTCGTACACGCAATAGAGTTTGCCTGCATTGTAGCAGAAGTTACGTATCTTCGTTGCATCCCAGCCGAATTTTGTCGTTGTGCCATTCGTCTCACTGCAGTTCCAGCCTTCCGAGAACGACAAAAGTGGCTCTTTGATTGTTCCTGTCAAGTTGATGGTCACGCTGTTGGAACCGCTTTGCACCTTCACATAACCGCTGTACGAACCCACCTCGCGCGATGTGTTGAGCGCAATGGTGAGCGTACCACCGGTGCGTGCATCCCAGTTCGAGGCGGTTACTTCAAATGCTGACGTGCTCGAGTTGTAACTCATGTCGCTGGTCAAGCCCGATGCCGATATCTTAACCTGTACGGTCGGCTTCGATGCGCCTTGGTAGGCGGTCAACGATGCCGAAGTCTTGTCGGCTGACAACGATACGGGCAACGTATACGCCATCATTGAATTGTAAATCGACATTATCGTCGAGGCATAGTTCGTAGCCGATGCCCAAATGCCGTTACCGAAGTTTTCCCAGTTGGGCGCACTTCCGCGCTTGCCCGACGAACGGACAGCATCGAAACGCGGGTCGACAAGCGTTGCCCACGACGGCAACGATGCGGTTGTGGCGTATGCCCACAAGTGTTGCATCTGCGCCTCTACGCCTAATGCCGGCGTCGAGAATGTACATTTATTCCAATATCCGTTAGAATCTGTTGCTCCAAGTCCGCAGAAGTTGTTGTCGGCTGCCGTAATCACACTGCCTTCGAACTTAAACCATCCGGTTTCGGCAAACGACTGACACAATGCGATATCGCCGCGGATGCCGTATTTTGTTCCTAAATCGTAATACAACTGCGCTATATCGCGCGTAAATTTCGAACCGGCGCCTTTCGACAAACCGAAATAATACATCCTATCGACACTCGCCTGTATCGTTCCGAACACAGGCGTCGCCGCCGACATGTTTATCACACCAAGTAGTGCGACCACCAAGACTAAGGTTAATTTCTTCATAAATTTATGTCAGTTTTGTTTTATTCGTTTCTATTTTGGCATATTTGGACGCAAATTTGCTAAAAATATTTTAACGACACTAAAAAATAGTAAGAATATTTGTTAAATGTGTTGTAAAACATATTTTTTAGCACGTGCCGTTTTCCGGTTTGTTTCGAGCAAAAAAATTTAGAGTAATTTTTTGTTTGTCTTGATTTATATGTGTATATTTGCAAACGAAAGGCAAAAAACCGTTTATCGTCGTGACCTAAACGGCAAAAACGACACACAACAAAGACTATTAATGAGCATTAAGCGAATAACATACATATTATCTACCCTGCTGATTGTCGGGCTTTTTGACAGCAATGCCAAGGAAACAC
>JBJEDP010000212.1:0-4761 GCA_051872175.1 Candidatus Limisoma sp. | reverse complement strand
TAGAGCAAAGGACTGAAAATCCTTGTGTCCCCGGTTCGATTCCTGGTGGCACCACGCAAGACGGACGAGAATTCTCGTCCGTCTTTTTTGTGCGCCGGCTTGACAGTGTGCACCGCGAAGCCTTACAAATCAACCGGTTACTCTATTTCCATTTTTTGGTACATGTACCAAAAAATGGAAATAGAAATCGATAACAATTTATCAATCAAATAGTTACCAATCACAAAAAAACAACAAAGCGAAGCACACATATATAGCCTGCATTATTCATACTATTCCGTTACGAAAGGGTGTGAATAATGTAGGTTAAAAGTTCAACACATCAGGCTTTAACAAAAAGTCAAGCAAACCAATAGTCACAATTCCGGCTTCGTTGCGTTTGGGCTTTATATAGTCTTTAACGATGATTATTTTTTTGAAAGAATCATCTATATTCAATAACGACGCTGATTCCTGACGTTCTTTTGCATCGGTAGGCATAATAAATGCCGACTGTATATAGTAACGCTGACTACCTTGGTTGACAACGAAATCAACCTCATACTGCTTTCTGACTCTTTTTCCATCTTTTCCGATGGGGCGGGTTTCGACCATACCAACATCAACCGAATATCCCCTCATACGCAATTCATTGTAAATCACATTCTCCATAATATGATTTTCTTCAATTTGACGAAATCCCAAAATCGCATTTCGTATTCCCATATCCGAAAAATAATATTTAGAATGAGAATTTATATACTTTTTACCCTTTATATCATAACGCATAGCCTTCTCGGCAAGGAAAGCGTCAGAAAAATAGGATAAGTAATTATTTATAGTTTTATAAGAAATGGACACATTCTTAACACTTTTAAAAGTCCGTTCTATCTTCATCGGGCTAATGGGAGACCCGATAGAAGATGCTATTATCTGCAATAGCTCAGCCAATTCGGCATCAAAACGTACCGAATTTCTCTCTTTAATATCTGTGAGATAGACCTTTGTATAGAGTTCCGTGAGATACGACTCTTTCGCATTGTCACCTGCAAGATTTAAGATATGAGGGAGCCCTCCGTAGGTATAATAATCCCTCCAAGCATCAATTGGATGACGTGAATCGACAGACATAAACTCTGCAAAAGATAGCGGATAGACGCGTATCTGCGTCCCCCTACCTCGAAATTCTGTGATTATATCACTTGACAAAAATTTGGAATTACTTCCGGTAACGTACACATCTACGTTATCAATCTTTAAGTAACTGTTTAACACATCCTCAAATTCCGGCACATGCTGGACTTCGTCCAACAAAACGTAATACATTTTTTCGTCCTTTATCTGAGAATCAATGAATGACAATAAGTTATCCGGATCACGCAAACTTTTATTTCTTCTATCCTCCAAATCCACTTTGATTATATGACTTTCATCCACACCGGTTTCTTTAAGATGCTCGTCAAACAAGGAGAAAAGAAGATAAGATTTTCCACACCTTCTAATTCCGGTTATTATTTTTATCAGTCCATTATGTTTGCTACTGATAAGTTGATTCAGATAAAAGTTGCGTTTAATTTTCATTCCTTATTTCCATTTTTTGGTACATGTACCATTTTTTTGGAATACAAAGATACAAATATTTATTAATAAACAAAATAGCTGACGCTAAAAAATGGCAAAATGTCCGGAAAAGTTGAATAATTTGATTCTGATTGCGAAAGAAACGGCTACAGCCACAGTCGGAGGACGCGGACGGGGCGGTCGGAGCCGATAGCGAGGGTCGGCGAGGTGCAGACGTCGCCGGTCGGCACGAAGCCGCATTTTTCCATCACCCTCCCCGAGGCGGGATTGTCGACGAAATGTCCGCTGACGAACGACCGAATATCGGTTGTCTGCCGAACGTGGTCGAGCATCATGCGCAGCGCTTCGGTGCAGATGCCGAGTCCCCAATAAGGTTTTGCCACCCAATAGCCCACGGTCGGCTCGCCGTCGAGGGCGGGCAGTCCGCAGTCGCACGACGGTCCGTAGCCCATTGCACCGACTGGTAAATTGTTGGATTTAAGCACAATAGCCCACGTCGTAGGGTTGTTAAACACCGTGCGTATCACCTCACGACTTTCGTCGACCGACGTATGTGCTGCCCAGCCGGCTCGCGGCCCGACGTCGGGGTCGGAGGCAAAGCGGAACAGCGTCGGCGCATCTTCGTCGCGCCACGGTCGTAACAAGATTCTTTCGCTTTCTATTTCCATATTGCAAAGATATGATTTTTATCGCGAATTGTGAAAAATTGGTAAAAATAATCACGTAATAGCTATTTTCTCCTTATAATTTTTTGGTTTTTAGCATTTCTACACTTAACTTTGCAACCTAATGCCCCCTAAAAGAAAAAAAGCGGCAGATTAAGCAAAAAAAAGCAAAACCAAACAAAACTGACAATAAATAAAACCTTTATACTATGAGTAAAATCTTAAAATCGGTCATGGCTGCAATAGCTTTTGTTGCCGTGAATACCGTGGCAACCTCCGTCTCGGCGGCGACGCTAAGCGAGGGGTTTGAAGCAAATGTAAAGGCCTCGTACACAGACGGTTCGTACGTTGGCGACGCTTGTACGTGGAATATGGTAGATGCAGGTGTATACACCGATAGCGCCAATTCTTATGCAGGAACACGTATGATGCGTTTTGGCAACACAGCCTCAAGTTCGGCAACAATGTCGTCGAACAAAACAAGCGGTTGCGGAACAATCTCGTTCTACGGACGTGCTTGGTCGACAACCGACGGCTCAGGAACAGTGCTTGTTCAGTATTCGCTCGACAGCGGTTCTACATGGAAAAACGCCGGCTCGGTAACGCTCTCGGCAACAACTTACTCTAAATACTCATTCACCGTCAACGCAAGCGGTAGCGTGCGCGTTCGCTTCCAGCAATCTGCCGGAAAGCGTTTGCTCATCGACAACGTATCGATTACCGACTACAGCGCATCGACGTCGACATCGACATCGACCGCATCGATTACGTCGCCTACCAACGGCTCAACAGTCGACTTCGGCTCGACAACAGCAAGCACATCGGTTACAAAATCGATTGTTGTCAAAGGCACCGGACTGACGTCGGCAACAACGGTAGCCATCTCAGGCACAGGCTTTTCGGTCAATTCCACCAGCCTCAGCGCAACAAAAGTAAACTCTACCGACGGCGCGACCTTGCAGGTGACGTTCAAATCAACCTCGGCAGGTTCTTACACAGGCACACTTTCGCTCACCAACGGTAGCAAGACCGTTAAGGTTACGCTCAAAGCAACCATAGCATCGTCGACGAGTTCAACAACAACGTCGGCAATCTCATCGCCGACCAACGGCTCGACAGTCGATTTCGGCTCGACCGAACTGAGCACGACGAAGACAATGACAGTCGTTGTTAAAGGCACAGGACTTACGTCGGCAACATCCGTAGCCGTCAGCGGCACAGGATTTACCGCAGGATCGACCAGCCTCAGCGCAACAAAAGTCAACTCCGACACCGGCGCACAACTTCAAGTGAACTTCAAATCGGCAACTGCCGGCTCCTACACAGGCACACTGACACTCACCAACGGCAGCACGACAATCAAGGTTAACCTCAAAGCCACAGCAGCCTCGTCGTCGAGCGACTCTTCGTCGTCGACCTCGTCGGCTGTATTCTCTTCGCCGGCAAGCGGCTCGACAATCGACTTCGGCACATGCACGGCAAGCAAAACCACGACCAACACCGTAGTTGTCAAAGGTACAGGCTTTACCGAATCGACAACCGTAACAGTCACCGGCACAGGCTTCTCAGCCGGAGCAACCACGTTGTCGGCTACGAAAGTCAACTCCGACGCCGGCGCGCAACTGCAAATCAACTTCAAATCGGCAAGCGCAGGTTCCTACACAGGCACGCTCAAACTCGTGTCGGGTAGCGTAACGCGCCAGGTATCGCTCACAGCGAAAGTGTCGAGTTCGTCGTCGTCATCGTCGTCGAGCGACAGTTCGAGCGATAGCTCAAGCGACAGTTCGAGCGGCAGCACATCGGGCGGCACGACCGACTCGGGCGTAACCGGCGGAAGCATACCTTCGGGCTACTACTCAACAGCAGTCGGCAAGTGCGGACAAGCGCTTTTGACTGCCCTCTACAACAAAATCACATCGCATACAGCCGTAAGCTACGCTAACCTTTGGACCGCGTTCAAAGACACCGACACAAAGAGCAACGGCAAAATTTGGGACGTTTATTCGACAAAAGAATTTACCTACTCAACCAACCAATGCGGCTCATACTCGAAAATCGGCGACTGCTACAACCGCGAACACTCTTTTCCGAAGAGCTGGTTCAGCGATGCAACGCCTATGTATACCGACCTCTTCCACATCTACCCGACCGACGGTTACGTCAACAACCAACGCGCCAACTATCCCTTCGGCGAATGCTCGTCGGGAACCTACGTAGCATCGTCGGGAACAGTTAAAGCCCTCGGAAAACTCGGCAAATCGACCTACTCGGGCTACACCGGAACCGTTTGGGAACCCGACGACGAATACAAAGGCGACTTTGCACGCGCATACTTCTACATGGTAACCGCTTATAATAATAAGGTGTCGGGATGGTCGAGCGACATGCTCGCCGGCAACGCTTATCCGGCATTCTCGTCATGGGCACAATCGATGCTCTTGAAGTGGAACGCTCTCGACCCCGTCAGCCAGAAAGAAGTGGACCGCAACGAAGCTGTCTATGCAGAGCAGAAAAACCGTAACCCGTTCATCGACCA
>JBJEDP010000211.1:0-4765 GCA_051872175.1 Candidatus Limisoma sp. | reverse complement strand
GTCGGAAGATTTCAAGTTTAAGGACTATCGTTGGGACCCCTATGCAATGATTGGCGTGAGCCTGACCATTCCGATTTTCTCGGGCGGCAAGCGCTACAACACGCTGCGTCAGGCTAAGGTCGACATGGCTAATCTGGAGCTTACGCGATTCGACACCGAGCGCAGTCTCTTGGTGGCGCTGAAGAGCTATACCGACCAAATGAAGACGTCGATACGCAGCCACAATGCGGCGGAGCAGGGCGTTATGCAGGCGCGCAAGGGCTACGACATCGCCAAGAAGCGTTACGACACCGGCGCCGGCACGTTGCTCGAAATCAACGATTCGCGTCTGTCGCTCACTCAGGCGCAGCTGCAGTCGAATCAGGCTGTCTACAACTTCTTGAAAGCCAAGGCGTCGCTCGACGAAACTTTAGGTAAAGACGAAACAACTATTAACGAATAAAAACCACAAACTCCGAATATGAACTTCTTTAGAACAAACACAATCACGGCGATAGCAGCGGTGGCAGGTGCATTAACCTTTGTCGGATGCTCGCCCAAGGAAGAGACTAAAAACGATAAAACAGACGAAGCGATAAAGGTCGAGGTTGCGACCAGCGTGGAGCGCGAAGTTGAAGAGACCGGCTCGTATACGGGTACGGTTGAAGCGTTTGTGACCAACAACATTGCACCGCAAGCCAACGGACGTATTAAGAAGGTGTTGGTTGAGGTGGGCGACCACGTGCGCGCCGGACAGACCATCGCCACGATGGACGACGTTTCGCTTGCTCAAGCAAAGTTGCAGATGGACAACAACGAGTTGGAGTTTAACCGCGTCGACGAGCTGTACAAAGTAGGGGGCACGTCGAAGTCGGAGTGGGATTCGAAGAAACTTGCGCTCGACATTTCGCGTCGCAACTATAACAACCTGTTGGAAAATACCACGCTTGTAAGCCCGATTAGCGGCATCGTGACCAAGCGTAACTACGATAGCGGCGATATGTATCGCGGCAGCGACCCGCTTTACACCATCGAGAAGATTACGCCGGTGAAGCTGCTTGTCAATGTGTCGGAGTCGCTCTACACGAAGATTAAGAAGGGCATGGACGTAGACTTTACGTTGGATGTCTACGGCGATGAGCTGTTTAAGGCAAAAGTGCACCTCATCTATCCGACCATCGACCCGGCAACTCGCACATTCCCGGTAGAGTTGATTGTGGCAAACGGCAACGAGCGCGTGCGCCCCGGTATGTTTGCTCGCGTTATCATCAATCAAGGTCGCGTAAAGCGCGTGTTGGTCAACGACCGCTGCATCCAGAAGCTGATGGGCTCGGGCGACCGTTACGTCTACGTGGTCAAAGACGGCGTTGCCAAATATCAGAAAGTGACGCTCGGACAGCGTTTCAACAACGAGTTTGAGATTCTCGAAGGACTCGCTGCCGGCGAAACCGTCGTTATGACCGGTCAAACTCGCCTCAAAGACGGTGCAAAAGTGCAAATCATTACTTCCAAATCGAAAGAAAGCAAATAAGCGATGAGTATCTATCAAACAGCGGTCAAGCGACCGGTTACAACAATATTAATATTTCTGGGCATAGCCATCTTCGGCTTGTTCTCGCTCTCGCGGTTGTCGATTGACTTGTTGCCCGACATCGAGACCAACGCGATTATGGTTATGACGTCCTACGGCGGTGCAAGTGCCGAGGACATCGAGACCAACATTACCCGTCCGTTGGAGAATACGCTCAACAGTGTTACCGACCTGAAGCACGTTACGTCGAAGTCGCGCGAAGGCATTTCGGTGATTACTCTTGAGTTTGAATATGGTACGGACATCGACGTGGCAACCAACGACGTGCGCGACAAGCTCGACCGCGTCACTACGCTCCCCGACGGCGCTAATACCCCGATTCTGTTTAAGTTCGGTACCGACGATATTCCTATCTTGCTGCTTTCGGTGACTGCCAAAGAGAGTTTTTCGGGCCTTTACAAGATTCTCGACGACCAGGTAGCCACACCGTTGGCGCGCGTTCAAGGCGTTGGTACGGTGTCGATTTCCGGTCTGCCCGAGCGCGAAATCCAAATCTACTGCGACCCGCTGAAGTTGGAGGCTTACGGCATTTCGATTGAGACCATCGGTAGCATTATCGGCGCGGAAAACAAGAACATCCCGGCAGGTAACATCGATATCGGCTCGAATGTCTATTCGATGCGCGTGCAGAAAGAGTTTAGCGACGCCAACGAGATGCTCGACCTGGTAGTCGGTATGGCGGGCGGTGTGCCTGTCTATCTGCGCGACGTGGCACGTATCGTCGACGCTCCCGAGGAACGCGCTCAGGAGTCGTTTACCGACGGCGTGCAAGGCGGTATCCTCGTCATCCAAAAGCAGTCGGGTGCCAATTCGGTAAACATTTCGCGTGCCGTTGTCAAGAAACTTGAAGAAATCAAAAAGACGTTGCCTTCCGACATCGATATCAGCCCGATTATCGACACGTCAGACAACATTATCAAGACCATCGACTCGTTGACTCGCACGATTGCGACCACGCTGATTATCGTCAGCCTCGTCGTGCTCTTGTTCCTCGGACGTTGGCGCGCGACGTTTGTTATCGTGCTCACAATTCCTATATCGTTGCTGTCGGCTCTGACCTACTTGCTCGCCACCGGCAACACGCTCAACATCATCTCGATGAGTGCGCTTTCGATTGCCATCGGTATGGTGGTCGACAACGCCATCGTGGTGCTCGAAAACATCACGACCCACATCGAGCGAGGCTCCCGTCCGCGTCAAGCCGCTATGTTTGCAACCAACGAGGTTGCCATCTCGGTTATGGCGTCGACGCTAACCACAATCGCCGTGTTCTTGCCTTTGACAATGGTGCAAGGCATCGCCGGAATCATGTTCGAGCAACTCGGCTGGATGGTGACCATCATCCTTGCCGTGTCGACCATCGGCGCAATCACGCTCACGCCGACGCTCTGCTCGCTGATGTTGCGCCTGAGCCACAAGCAAAACCTCTTCCAGAAGGTCGTTTTCAACCCGTTTAATGCCTTCTTGCAGAAACTTACCGCAGGCTACGGACGTCTGTTGCACTGGTGCGTGCGCCATCGCAAAACCACGATTTTCATCGCCTTGGCTCTGTTCTTCGTCTCGGTTTTCGTGCTCTTGCCGTTTGTCAAAACAGAGTTTTTCCCGTCGCAAGACAACGCTCGTATCGGTATAACCATCAAATTGCCTACCGGAACGCGCCAAAACATCACACGCGACCTCGGCTTCAGAATCGTTGACCAATTCAAACAAAATTATCCCGAAATCGAGAAAATCAACTTCACCGAAGGTCAAGCCGGTGAAGACAACGTGTTCGGTAACATGAGCGATAACGGCAACAACATCCTGTCGTTCAACATCCGTACGTCGACATCGTCGCAACGCGAGCGCTCGCTTACCGAGATTTGCGACCTTATGCGTCTCGACCTTGAAGGCTATCCCGAAATCAAGACCTTCAACGTGCAAGCCGGCGGTGGTGGCGGCGGTATCGGTGGCGAATCGGCTGTCGAAATCGAGCTCTACGGCTACAGCTTCGACAAAGGTGACCAACTTGCATCGGAGGTTGCACAAAAGATGAAGGCATACAACAGCGTGTCGCAGGTCGTTATCAGCCGCGACGAATATACGCCGGAATATCGCGTCGACTTCGACCGCGAAAAGCTCGCCCTCAACGGCTTGAACATGTCGACCGCTGCAGGCTATCTGCGTAACCGCATCAACGGCTATGTGCCTTCTTACTTCCGCGAAGACGGCGAGGAGTACGACATCCGCATACGCTACGACAAGGACTATCGTCAGTCGCTCGAAGACATCGAAAACATAACCATCTACAACGCGGCAGGCAAGGGCGTGAAGATTCGCGACCTGGGTACGGTTGTCGAGTCGCAGTCGCCGCCTACGATTGAGCGTAAAGACCGCGAACGCGTCATCACCGTCAAGTGCGTCGTGGCTCACGGTTACGCCATGAGCGACGTTACCGCAGCTGCCAACGAAGTGATGGCAGACGTCGACATGCCGACAGGATTCTCTTGGCAATTCGGCGGCTCGTTCGAAAACCAGAGCGAAACATTTGCCGACATGGCGTTGCTCTTCATGCTCATCATCATCCTCGTGTTTATCATCATGGCTTCGCAGTTCGAATCACTCACATACCCGTTTGTGATTATGTTCTCCATCCCGTTTGCAATCACCGGTGTGCTCATCGGACTCTACGTCACCCAAACGCCGCTTAGCGTTATGGCGTTGCTCGGTGTGCTTATGCTCGTCGGTATTGTGGTGAATAACGGTATCGTGCTCATCGACTACATCATGCTCTGCCGCGAGCGCGGTCTGGGATTGGTTCACTCAGTGATTACCTCCGGTAAGTCGCGTCTGCGCCCGATTTTGATGACCACCTTGACCACCGTCTTCGGTATGATTCCGATGGCAGTGTCGACCGGCGAAGGCTCCGAAATGTGGCGCTCGATGGGTATGACCGTGGCGTTCGGTCTGTCGTTCTCGACGCTGATTACGCTTATCATCATCCCCACGCTCTACAGCTCGTTTGCAGCAAACGGCATCCGCCGCGCTCGCCGGAAAGAACTTAAAGCCCTTAAAAAGTAAACCACGATGAAAGCAGTACTTATATCATTCAATCAAGCGCACATCGAAGACGTCAACACCATCATGATGCGCCTCAACCTGAAAGGCTTTACCGGCTGGGACACCGTTATCGGTGCCGGAACAACCTCCGGCGAG
>JBJEDP010000210.1:0-4796 GCA_051872175.1 Candidatus Limisoma sp. | reverse complement strand
CACGTGATTTGTAATCTCGGGGTCGTTGGTTCGAATCCGACAAGAGGCTCAAAAAGGACGTTTCGGCGTCCTTTTTTTTGTTGCCGGTATGCAGCGGCGCATTCTATATCAAAAAAATGTGTCTATTTAGTCGGATTTATTGGATTTTGTGTAAAAAATAATAAAACAAATTCAAATAAAATCAATATTGAGGGGGTTGATTTGCAAGAGTGGTGAATGGTCGTTATATTTGCGTTGACGAAAGGAAAAGATATGCATAATGTAGTTAAAATATACGCTTTGGTAGCGCTTTTCAGCATGATATCGGCGACGTGTTGGTCGCAGGTGACACGCGTGGCTATCGATAGTCCGCGCAATGCCAAGGCGAATTATATTGACGTTTATGAATGCGACTATGTCGACGTTCAGCCGCAGTTTCCCGGCGGCGACCGCGCGATGGTCAACTTTATCAACAAAACACGCGTATATCCTTACGAGGCTTATCAGCACAAAATCCAAGGCCGTGTGGTTTGCAGTTTTATCGTCAACACCGACGGTACGATTTGTAACATTTCCATCTTGAAAGGCGCGCATCCGTTGCTTAATCGCGAGGCAGTGCGCATCATCAAGGAGATGCCGACGTGGCATGCCGGCTCGATGTGTGGCGAAGAAGTGCCCGTGCGCTGCATTCTCCCGATTGCTTTCCGCTTGTAGACGATTATTCCTGATGTTATTCCGACATATCACCGCGCCCGACAATGCAATATTTTCGGGCGCGGTGCGTTATATTTGTGTAATAATGCGACGTTATGAGAAATCTTATTATAATATGTATAGCATTGCTACTCGTTGGCGTGAGTTCGTGCATCGAAGACGATTTTGCCACCGGGAGCAGCGATTTGCCGGAATTTTCGGTCGATACGCTGAGTTTCGACACCGTGTTTACCGGCGAAGTTACGGCGACAAAGCGATTCTTGGTCTACAACCGTCATAAGAAGCAACTCAACATCGAGCACATCTCGTTTGCGGGAGCGCCGGAGGGGGCAAAATTCTATATGAACGTCGACGGGCGCAGCGGCGAGGAGTTTTCGAACGTTGAAGTGCGCGGCGAAGACAGTATCTACGTGTTTGTCGAAGCGCGAGTAGACGTCAATTCGTCGACCACGCCGTTCGACGTGTTCGACTATCTGCGGTTTGTGACCAACGGAGTTGAGCAGACCGTGGTTGTGCGCGCAGCCGGACAGAATGCCAACACCGTGCGCAATCTCCACATTACCGAAAATACCACGCTCAGCGACCCGCGACCCTATCGCGTTATGGATAGCCTCGTCGTGGAAGAAGGCGCTACGCTGACCATTCCCGCCGGAAAAACCATCTACTTCCACGACAAAGCATTGCTGAAGGTGCGCGGCACGCTCATTGCCGACGGCACGACAGGCAACGACGTCGTTCTTCGCGGCGACCGCCTCGACAAGGTTGCCGGGTCGATACCGTTCGACTTGATGTCGGGACAATGGGGCGGCGTGGTGATAGAGCGCAACAGTTTCGACAATGCGATGCGTCACGTCTATATGCAAGGCTCGTCGCTGGGCGTTGTGGTCGATTCGTGCGGCGTGACCGACCGTCGTAAGTTGTATCTCTACAATTCCGTGCTCCACAATTCGTCGGGGTCGCTGCTCACTGCGGCACATTCGTGGATTGACGCCGATGGCTGCGAGTTTTCCGACTGTCATTACGGCGTGGTCGACCTCACCGGCGGACGCTACACCTTTAATAATTGCACGTTTGCCAACTATTACCTTTTCGACGCCATAATGAGCCCGATACTTACGCTATGGTACGCGCTGCCCGCCGACAAGACGTACGACAATCCGTTGATGCAAGCCGAGTTTCGCAATTGCATCGTCTACGGCAACTGCTCCGACATCAACGAGGGCGATTTGACAGGGTCGAACGTCATGTTGCGGCATTGCCTGTTGCGTGCCGAGGGAACTAACGACGACAATTTCATCGACTGCCTTTGGGGTAAAGACCCATGCTTCTACACCGTGCGCGAAGACTACTATTTCGACTACCGCCTGCGCAACGAGAGTGAGGCGATAGGCGTCGGCTCCGCCGAATATGTGCCGCAAGCCGCACGGATAGACTATTACGGCAACGAGCGCTTGCAGGAGCGCGGCGTCGACTTGGGTGCTTATGTTTGGATAGAACAAAAGGAGGAAGAGAAATAATGGTCACTACGATACATATGAAAATGCAGGTTCGCGCCTTTCACGGCGTCGACGAGCAAGAGCGCCGTGTGGGCAACGACTTTGCCGTAAGTCTGTCGCTGCAATATCCTTTCGACAATGCTATGGAGAGCGACAATCTCGATGATACGATTAGTTATGCCGACGTCGCCGAGATAGTGCGTGAGCAGATGGCGGTGCCGTCGAAGTTGCTCGAACACGTCGTGGGGCGGATTCGCTGCGAACTGCTGAGCCGCTATCCCGCCATCCGAGGCGGACGAATCACTGTAGCCAAACTCAATCCGCCGATTTCCGGACAAGTCGAAGCCGCCGTCGAAGTGGAGTGGTAGATTTTTTATTAAACAGGCTATATTTTCGACAAAACTGCCTAACTTTGCAGAAAATTTCGTGTGAGAGCGAAATTAAGGTATTATTAGGTAAAAAAGATTATGGTAATTCAATGTGCAATTATCTTCGGGTGTTTGGCGCTCGGAGAGTTGGTAGTGTGGCTTACCGGCATCAAGTTGCCGTCGAGTATTATCGGGATGTTAATTCTCACGCTACTGTTACAGTTTAAAGTCATAAAACTCCGTCAGGTTGAGGGTATGGCAAATTTTTTGGTAAAAAATCTGGGATTCTTTTTTGTTCCGGCTGCGGTATCGCTGATGCTCTATTTCGACATCATCAAGGCGCAATGGCTGCCAATCGTGGTGGCATCTGCCGTGAGCACGGTGCTGGTAATAGTAGTTACCGGGTGGATTCATCAATTGTTGCGTAAATATCTGCAAAAAGATTAGTTATGGAGTATCTTAGTAACCCTTATTTCATGCTTGCACTGACCTTTGCGGTCTACGCAATCTGTCAGCTTGTGCAATCGCGTTTGCATCTATCGTTTCTCAATCCGATTCTCATATCGGCGATTGTGATAATTGCATATCTCAAAGTGACAGACGTTAGCATCGAGAGCTATAACGAAGGCGGCAAATATATAGAATTCTGGCTCAAGCCGGCTATTGTGGCATTGGGAGTGCCTCTCTACAAGCAGTTGTCGGCAATACGCAAGCAACTTGTTCCGCTTCTCCTGTCGGAGTTGGCGGGCTGCGTTGTCGGCATCGTATCGGTCGTGGTTGTGGCACGACTCTTGGGTGCTACGCAGGAGGTAGTAATGTCGCTGGCGGCGAAGTCGGTCACCACGCCGATTGCAATGGAGGTGACGAAAGCGGTAGGCGGAATTCCTCCGCTCACGGCAGCGGTAGTTGTTTGTGTGGGCATCTTCGGCGGGATGACCGGATTTAAAGTGATGAAAATGACGCATATCGGCAACCCGGTGGCGCAGGGGCTGTCGCTCGGAACGGCAGCGCACGCCGTCGGCACGTCGCGGGCAATGGACGTGAGCGACACGCACGGCGCATTTGCAAGTCTCGGCTTGACAATCAACGGCATCTTCACCGCTCTGCTCACGCCAACAGTGCTTTCGTTGATTGATTGAGAAATAAAGCAAAAAAACACTCAATATCGTTTTTTTTTTTGCTATATTTGTAGCATTAAGCCAAAATAATGTTCTATGAATAAAAGATCAAAATTAATGACGCTGTTGCTGGCTGTAGGGAGTCTGTCGGCAACGGCAAGTGCGGGTGAGCGCAACATTGCTTACTCCGACGACGAGGTTCGCTTTACGGTAATTACACCGGGGACGGTTCGCCTCGAGTATGCACCCGACGGCAAATTTGTCGACAATAAGTCGCTGATGGCTGTCAATCGAGAGTATGAGAAAACCGACTACAAGGTAAAAGTAGGCTCGTGGGTCGAAATCACGACGCCGGTGTTGCGCCTGCGCTACAAAAAAGGTAGCGGCGCATTTACCGACAAGAATCTGGTGATAACTTCGGCAAGCAAGCAGAAGGGCACGTTCCAATTTGCGTGGAAGCCCGGCATGAAGCAGCAAGCCAACCTTAAAGGTACGTTCCGCACGTTGGACAACTTGGACGGCGACGTTCGTGCAGGCGATATGCAAGAAGGCAAGAAAGGCAGCAAGGTGGAACTCGAAGACGGAGTGATTTCTCGCGATGGCTGGACGCTCATCGACGATTCGCAGAGCCTGCTTTTCGACAACGACCCGAAGTGGCAGTGGGTTGAGGAGCGCAAGTCGACCGACGGTCAGGACTGGTATTTTATGGCGTACGGCACCGATTATAAGCGTGCGCTGAACGACTATACGGTGTTTGCCGGCAAGATGCCGTTGCCGCCACGCTATGCTTTCGGCTATTGGTGGTCGCGCTACTGGATGTATTCCGACAAAGAGCTTCGCAACTTGGTGACGGGAATGCGCAACTACGGCTTTCCGCTCGACGTGCTCGTTATCGATATGGACTGGCACTACACCGACGAGGGCCGTGGCGGCTGGACCGGGTGGACGTGGAACAAAGAGCTCTTCCCCAATCCGAAAGGCTTGCTCAGCGACTTGCAGAACGACAATCTGAAGATTACGCTCAACCTTCACCCGGCAGATGGCGTGAAGCCGTTTGAGGAGAAATATCCCGAATTGGCGCGCACGTTAGGCATCGACCCGGCGACAAAAGAGCCTATTGA
>JBJEDP010000209.1:0-4806 GCA_051872175.1 Candidatus Limisoma sp. | reverse complement strand
AAGACTGATTGCCGTATGCCTCGCTACTTCCTCCACTTGGCATACAACGGAGCGGACTACCACGGCTGGCAGTCGCAGCCTAACGCCGTAACCGTGCAAGAAACCGTGGAGAAAGCGCTTTCGAAGGTGTTGCGGCGACAGGTGGCTATCGTCGGCGCCGGACGTACCGACACCGGCGTAAATGCGCGTTCGATGTATGCCCACTTCGACGTCGACGACGAAATCGCCGACCCGCGCCGACTCATTGCGGCGCTCAACAGCCTCGTCGGGCGCGACATCGCCGTCTACGGCATTCGCCGAGTGGCTGATGATGCCCATGCGCGGTTCGACGCCGTGGCGAGGACGTATAAGTATTTTATCACCACTCGCAAGTCGCCGTTCGACTATCACTTTGCGTGGAATCCGCCATACCGACTCGATGTCGACGCTATGAACGCGGCGGCGGCGCGGCTGGCGGACTATATTGACTTTACCAGCTTTTCGAAACTTCATACCGACGTGGCAACAAACAATTGCCGTATCTACGAAGCGCAATGGACCGTCGAAGGCGACTCGCTGACCTTTACCATCAAGGCAGACCGCTTTTTGCGAAATATGGTACGCGCCATCGTCGGGACGCTTGTCGACGTTGGGCGCGGAAAAACGTCGGTCGACGAGTTCTGCCGCATCATAGAGCGCAAAGACCGATGTGCTGCCGGCGCTTCCGTCCCCGGCAATGCGCTGTTTCTTTGGCAGGTGGATTACCCATATGAGGTTGATTGATTACGTGAAATTAATGAGAAAAATCATATTTATCATACTGTTCTTGGTCGTTGCCGTGTCGGCGGCATTGGCTGTCGACTTCAGCGGCTCGAAGGATGCTATCAAGCGATTTTGCTCGGCGCCGGGCATGACGCGTGCCCATGTGGGGTTCTGTGTTATGGACTTGGAAACCGGCGAAATGAAGGTGGCATATTGCGAGCGCGATTCGTTTATCCCGGCTTCGGTCACCAAACTTGTAACGTCGGCAACGACGATGAAAGCGCAGCCCGAGGGCTTTTCGTTTATCACCACCGTAGCTTGCCGCGGAAGCATAGACGACAACGGCACGTTGAAAGGCGATTTGGTCGTTCGCGCAAGTCTCGACCCGACCGTCGAGTCGCGCTTCTTCAAGGAGCATCCGTCGTTTATCGCCGGGTGTCTGCGCGCCGTCAAGCGCTGCGGCATCAAGAAAATCGAAGGGCGTGTGGTGGTCGACAACACCATCTATCGCGAAAATCCCGTGCCCGATGCGTGGGAAGACCCCGACGTTGCCGAAGACTATGGCGCCGGGCTGTTTGCTATGAATTATGCCGACAATCAGGCATTGATTAAGTACGACAGCACCGCCGACAGTTTTCGCTTGCTCGATGTTACGCCTAAGTGTGCCTTTGGCGCGCTCGACAACCGTGTGCGTGTCGTTGCTGCCAAATCTGTGCTAAAACTTCGATTCTTTCGTAAGAAAAACAGCGAAACCCTGCGCATCAGCGGCTCGATGTCGCGTCGAACCAAGCCTCACACCTACCGCACGACGATGAGCGATGCCCACAGCGCTTTCGTCAATGCGTTGACCGACTCGCTCACGGCTCACGGTGTGGAAGTCGTCGGGCGCGAACATGAGAGACATCATCACGAAGAAACAATCATGTTCTATTCGTCACCGATGCTCGACGACATCGTCAGGTCGTTGCTCTATCGCAGCGATAATATGTATGCAGAGGCGGTTCTGCGCGGCAATTCTGTCGGCTTCGACAAAACCATAACGCGCAAACATAGCCTGAAGAAGGAGCGCCACATCCTTAAAGAGTGGGACGTCGACCTTAGTCACGTGAACCTCTACGACGGCTCGGGACTGTCGCGGTCGAATCATTTCACGCCGGTCTTCCTTGCCTCGACGCTACGTGCAGCCTACCTCGACCCGAAGTTAGGTGAGCGCTACAGTGCATTGCTCCCGGTGTGCGGACGCGATGGCACGGTGCGGCGTCTGCTCAAAGACACGCGCCTCGACGGCCGTATTGCACTCAAATCGGGCAGCATGAACGCCGTGCAGAGTTATGCCGGCTACTTCCCCGCCGACGAGCCTCGCTATGCCGTGGTCTTGATGGCTAACAAGTTTACTTGCTCGCATAGCGACATACGTAAACTTATCGAAACGCTTCTGCTCGGCGTACTTGCCGAGCCCCCCGCCGACGAATCGAACGAATCTTAGCGCAAATTGTTTGTTTATTATAATTTTTTGTGTACGTTTGCAATAATAAAATGCTCCACGGCTATGGATGAGATAAAATCAATGCTTCGCGAAGTGCTCGAATTGGAAGGACTTCTGATGGTCGCTGATTCTCGCGGCGACGAAACGCCCGACGCGGTTTTTACGTTAATCAGGGAGAAAGTTGAACAACTCCGTGCGGTGTGCGATTGCCTGCCCGAGGCGTTACCCGAAGATTCGGAAGACGAAGAGTTGCCGGACGATGTGCTCGACGATGTGCCTGACGAAGAAATTCCCGTAGAAGAACCCGCCGAAGAGGAACCTGTCGAAGGAGAACCGGAGGTTGAACCCGAAATCGAGGTGGAAATTGAAATCGATGAAGAACCGGAAGTAGAGGAAGTGCCCGAAATCGAGGAAGAACCCGAAATCGAGGTGGAAATTGAAATCGAGGAAGAACCCGAAAATGATGAAGAATCCGAACCCGAGCCGGAGCCGGAAGTAGAGCCCGAAGAAGTGCCGGAGGAAATCGTAATAGAAGAAGAGCCGGAAATCATAAAAAATGTTGACGAGCCCGCGCCGGAGGAAACAATTACGCTCGACGAAGCGTTTATACGCAATAAGGCGAAAGACCTCAAGAGTGCGTTCTCTCTCAACGACACATTCCGCTTCCGCCGCGAACTCTTCGGCAACAGTGCTGCTGACATGAACGATGCCATCGATTTGGTTAACGCCATGAACAGCTACGACGAAGCCGAAGACTACTTTATCAACGACCTTGGCTGGGATGCCGAGTCGGACGAAGTTAGAGAGTTTATGGAGATTATCCGTAACCACTTTATTGCACAATGACCGAACGCAACAAAATAACTCGAGGTGTGCTCTATGTTGTCCCCACGCCGGTGGGCAACATGGACGACATGACTTTTCGCGCAATCAACGTGCTGAAGTCGGTCGACACGATTCTTGCCGAAGACACCCGCACGAGCGCCACTCTGTTGCGCCATTTCGACATAAAGGCACGCCTGGAGAGCCATCATAAGTTTAACGAGCACGAAACGTCGACGGGCATTGTCGCTCGACTCAAATCGGGCGAATCGATAGCGCTGATTTCCGATGCGGGCACGCCCGGAATTTCCGACCCGGGATTTATGCTGTCGCGCGAGTGCCGCAATCAGGGCGTTGAGGTGCAGTGTCTGCCGGGCGCTACGGCATTCGTTCCCGCGCTCGTCGACTCCGGACTGCCGTGTGACAAATTCTGCTTCGAAGGCTTTTTGCCGCAGAAGAAGGGTAGGGCAACGCGAATCGCTCAACTTGCCGAAGAGCCTCGTACGATTGTGGTCTACGAGAGTCCGCTGAGGCTGCTCAAAACGCTTCAGCAACTTGCCGAGGTGTTTGGCGCCGACCGCGATGCCGCCGTTTGTCGCGAAATCTCCAAACTTCACGAAACCGTCCACCGCGGAACGCTCGGCGAACTCGTCGACGTGTTTACCACAACCGAGCCGCGCGGCGAAATCGTGCTTATCGTTGCCGGTAAGCCGCAGCAACAACAGAAGAAAGTTGACAAATACGCTCAATTTAAAACCAATAAAAAACCCGAAATATGAAACGTACACTATTAATCGCAGCCGCATGTTCTATCCTCTTCTCGTGCGGTAACAACGGAAAAACCGAAGCACAACTTCAACACGAATCCGACTCGTTGAAACTCGAGTCGACCGAAGCACAACGCGACAGCTTGCTCTCGCTCGTCGGTGAAATCAGCGAAAGCCTCACCGAGGTGAGCCGTATGGAAAACGTCATCACTTCGCCCGATTTTCAGAGCGAAACTCCGCAGCAAAAGCGTCAGATTCTTGCCAACATTCAAGCACTTCGCGACGAATTGCGCAATCGTCAAGACAAACTCACACAACTCGAAGCGCGTCTGAAAAAGTCGAACAACTTCTCAAAGGAACTCGAAAAGACCATCGAGGCGCAAAAAGCGCTCATCGCCGAGCAATCAGCTAAAATCGACCAACTCCAAGCTCAACTGACTCAGGCTAATGCCGAGATTGCCAACCTCAACGTGCGCGTCGATTCGCTCCACACCGAGGTGGCTACGGTTACCGAACAGAAAGAAGCTGCCGAACAACATTCGCAAGCCGTTACAAACGAACTCAACACATGCTACTACGCTATGGGCTCTAACGCCGAGCTGAAAGCCCATAAGTTGCTCGAAAAGAAATTCTTGGGTAAAACGAAGGTGATGGAAGGCGAATTCGACCGCTCATTCTTTACCAAAGCCGACAAGCGTACGCTCAAGTCAATCAACACCTACGCTCCGAAGGCTAAAATCATGACCAAACAGCCGGTAAGTTCGTACGAAATCAACGACGTCGGCGGCAACAAAGTTATCAACATCACCAATCCGACCCTCTTCTGGGAAAAATCCGATTTCTTGATTATTCAAGTGAATTAGTAAGAGGTAAGAGGTAAGAGGTAAGAGGTAAGAGGGGCGTCTATCGGTAGTCAATATCGGCAGACGCTTCTCGTTTTTTGTTATAAAATAGGTTCTTATTTTTTTAAGTTCCATTTATCTAGATCGG
>JBJEDP010000208.1:0-4824 GCA_051872175.1 Candidatus Limisoma sp. | reverse complement strand
GCGTGTGGCGAGCCACATAACCGTTAAGCACGGACGAAGATGCCAATGAATGTCCAAGCAAAGGTATTATCGCCATTGATATCCTGTTTTTGGCAGATACTCAATTCCTTCTAAATTGCTGATTTTAAGATGAATATAATTGCTTTGTAAATACTTTTTGAGCCATTTTTTTCTGAACCTCTGCTTTTAACATTTATTATTAAACAGGCTCTTATTCGACGATAACTCCGTCGCGCATGTGTAGGATTCGGTCGCAGTTGGCTGCCAGGGTTTCGTCGTGGGTAACGATTACAAACGTCTGGTGCAGTTCTTCGCGGAGGTCGAAAAAGAGCTTATGCAGGTCTTGTTTGTTCTTCGAGTCGAGACTACCCGACGGCTCGTCGGCGAAAATCACTTCGGGCTGATTCATCAGCGCACGCGCCACGGAGATTCGTTGCTTTTCGCCGCCGGAGAGTTCCGCGGGCTTATGGTCGGTGCGTTCGCCGAGCCCGAGAAAGTCGATGAGTTGTCGTGCGCGAGCGAAAGCGTCTTTGCGGTTGTCGCCTTTTATCAGCGCGGGAATGGCTACGTTTTCGAGCGCGGTAAATTCCGGCAAGAGTTGATGAAATTGGAAGACGAAGCCGATATTTTTGTTGCGGAAAGCCGCCAGTCGGCGCTCGGAGAGGGTCGACACGTCGACGCCGTCGTAGGCGATTGTGCCGCTATCGGGGCGGTCGAGCGTGCCCGCTATTTGGAGTAGTGTCGACTTGCCGGCGCCGCTGGGTCCGACGATGCCCACAATCTCGGAGCGGTCGATTCGTGCGTTGATGTCGCGTAGCACCTGAAGGTTGCCGTAACTTTTGTTGATGTGTTGTATTTCAATCATATTTGAGAGAGTTTTCGTATAACGTGAGCGCCGAGCATCAGTCCGAACATTGCGGGCAGATAGGCAATGGTGCCGTAGCTTGAGCGCTTTCCTTCGATTTCGTCGGTCATTATCAGCGCGTTGCGCCGCGGCTGTTCGCTGCTCCACACTACAGGCAGCGTGCGACGCAGATTCTGTTTCTTAAGGCGCTCTCGCACGGCGCGTGCCAGCCCGTCGCTATGGGTCGACCACAGGTCGGCATATTGCACTTTTGTCGGGTCGACGCGTCCGCCGGCGCCCATCGATGAGATGATTTTGATGCGGCGCAGTTGACATTCGGCGATGAGGGCTACCTTGGGCGAAATGCTGTCGATGGCGTCGACAACGTAGTCGAATCCGCTGTCGAGTAACGACTTGACCGATTCGGCGGTGATAAATTCCCTACGGGCATCGACGACCACCTCCGGATTGATGTCGGCAATGCGTTGCGCCACGACATCGACTTTCGGCAAGCCCACGGTGGAATGTAGTGCAGGCAGTTGTCGGTTGATGTTGGATAGCGACACCGCGTCGCCGTCGATGAGGGTGATTCTGCCCACGCCGGCGCGTGCTATCGTCTCGGCGGCATATGCGCCTACGCCGCCCACGCCCACTATCAGTACGTGTGCCGCATGTAGTCGTTCGACGCCTTCTTCGCCGACCAATAGCCGTGTTCGTTGTTGCCAGTCGCTCATTTCGTTGTTTTTATGCAAAGTAAGCGAAAATTTTCCGATTTTTTTAGAGAAAATGCACTTATTTGACGAAATCGCTATTGTTTTTGGAAATTGTTCGTATCTTTGCTCGATTTTTTGGAATTTGATTAAAAAAAAGAGTTTTAAATATCAAATTAATATATGAGATTGAATAAGATTATAAACTTGCTAATTCCCGGCGTTATGTTATCAACTATGATATTGTCGTCGTGTGGGGATGATTCCAACGACGTACCGACTCCAACTCCCACCAACAACGAGTCACGCCTTCTTACCGACGAAAGTAAACGCGCAATGGTTCGCTCGATGGTCGACCTCGAGGGCGACAAAGGTCGCATCTACGAAATCAACTATACCGAAGATTACAAGCTTGACGCGGCATTAGATGCCGACATCGACGGCTTGCCTGCGCTGTTAGGATTCATCAAGCAGAATCTTTTTGATGTGCAGTCGGCGCAACCGCAAACGGTGAGCTACGGCGCGGGATGCAGCGCTTTTGCATGTCCCGACAGGACGAGCGGCGACTTCCTGATGGGGCGCAACTTCGACTTTAACCACATCGACGCGACAACCGGCGAGCGCACGATGATTCCCGTAATCGCCGTGCATACCGCGCCTGCCGGCGGCAAAAAGTCGGTAGCGTTTGTCGACGGTCTGTTTGCCGGCTACAAAAGCGGCTTCTACACCGACGGCAAGTCAGACTTGTCGATGCTTATGGGTTTGCCGTATTTCATCCTCGACGGCATCAACGAAGACGGCTTTGCAATCTGCGTGCTCAAGCTCGACGGCAAGCCGGCGCGCCAAGAGCAGCCCGGCAAGAAGAAAATCTTTGTCACCGTGGCGATGCGTATGCTCCTCGACCGCGCCGCTACCGTCAAAGAGGCTGTCGAGATGCTTAAACAATATAATATGTGTATGGACACCGCCCCGGCAAGCTATCACTTCTTGTTGGCTGACGCTACGGGCGATTTCGCCGTGGTCGAGTATACCAATGCCGACCTCGAGCAGAATCCCGACCGGATGGAAGTGCTCACCGGCGACGACGCTTGGCGATACATCACCAACTTCTACCTGTCGCCGACGATGGCAGACACCGCCCACGGCATCTACCACTCGTCGCACGGCATGGCGCGCTACATGACGCTGCGCGACCGCTTGTCGCAACTCAACTACCAAACAACGCCCGCCGAAGCGTTTGCGCTTCTTCAGGAGGTGGCTCAGGGTCCCGAACATCCCGAACTCTCGACCGGCTTTACGCAGTGGTCGGAGGTCTACAATCTCAGTCGCAAGACGTTGACGCTGTCGATTCTGCGCGAGTGGGACAAATCGTTTGACTTTGAAGTAAAATAATAACCACTAACTAAAAATGAAATCATCATTTTTAACTTTAGCATTGCTTTTGAGCGGGACTCTTGCATTTGCTCAGAGCAAAAATCAGTCCGGCAGGACAGTTGTTGTTGCGTCAAGTGGCGCATGAGGGTAAGGCGACCGACGGCGCAGCGAAAAAGAGCGCTGGCTCGGAGGTTGTCAAGGTATTGGTCACCCTTTCGGAAGGCGCTACCGTCGACGACTTCGCAGACTACAACGTCGACTGTAAAATCGGCGACAAGTACGTGCTCATCGACATGCCGCTCAACCAAATAGAAGAGATGGCGGAAAGCGACGCTGTGAAGTATGTGTCGTTCGGCGACAATAGGGAACTCTATCTCGACAAGGCGCATGCCGCAACCGGAGTCGACGTAGTTCACGCCGGAGGTAGCGGTCTTCCCAAAGCATTCAACGGCGAAGGCGTGATTGCCGGTCTCTACGACACGGGTATCGACATCGCCCATGCCGCATTCCGAGGCGACGACGGCTCTTCGTACCGCATCAAGCGTTTCATCAATTATGTCAAAGACAAGACCTACGACGAATCGAACATGTCGTCAGCCACTTACGACTACTATACAGCCACTCACGCTACCGCAGTGTTGGGCATCCTTGCCGGTCGTTCGGGCATCAGCGGCTCGTATGGCGAATTTGGCAGCGGCGAAACCAATCCGAAAGTGTCGTCGGGCAACATCCCTTATGTCGGCGTGGCAGGCAAAGCCGACATCTTTATCGGTGCCGGTGCCCTCCAGGGCAACAACATCTTGTCGACTTGCCAAAAGATTGTCGACTATGCCAAGGCTGAAAACAAGCCGGCGGTCATCAACCTCTCCTTGGGTACTGTCTTGGGTCCTCACGACGGCTCTACTTCGTTCTGTAAGGCTCTCGACGAGATTGCAAAAGAAGTGCCCGTATTCATTGCTTCGGGTAACGACGGCAACAGAGGTTGCTCTATCAACAAGACGTTTACCGCATCCGACAATAAAATCTGCACGACTTTAGAGCCCAATTCAAGAGAATACAGTCATCAGATTTTAGTCTATGCCGATAATAACAAGCCGCTTCGTTTGCGCATCGGCATCTTCAGCCGTACCGAAAGATATTTCATAATGGAGTCTGACATTAATTCGTCGAAAACTATTAACGCTAACATCGATAGTAGTGACGATTTTGAAATGTCTTTCGGCGCTTACTTTACCTCCGACAGCAAAATTGAGGTTGTCAAGGGCATCGATGAAACCGGACACTACGTTGTCGCTCTTAATATTAATGTCGTTAAGGACAATGATTCTAACAAAAACGGCTTCAAGTTCTTAGGCTTTACATTCGAAGGCGATGCCGGTACAAAGGTCGTAGCAACCACCGACGGCTCGTTCGAAAACGCCAACATCGCGGAAGTATTCCAAAGCGGCAATTCGTCGAACTCTATCAACGATGATGCAACCGGACTCAACACCATCTCCGTAGGTTCGTTCATCTCACGTACGAAATTCGTTTGTTTGGACGGATACGGTTACCAAGATTCTTCAAGCCCGACAGTAGGCGACATCGCCGGCTCGTCGTCGTACGGCTATTCGTTCGACGGTCGTACATTCCCCGCCATCACTGCTCCCGGTCACCTCATCGTGGCTCCTATGAACGAGTTCTACTTTACAGCGGCAAGTGTGACCGACGACCAAGTCTGCGCCAAAGCCGTAAGTAATGGTCGCGACAACCATTGGGATGCAACTTCCGGTACGTCGATGGCATGCCCCTATGCTGCAGGTGTCGCTTGCTTGATGTTGCAAGCCAACCCGTTGATGAAGCCCGAGGATGTGCGCAAACTCATGCTCGAGTCGACAACTACCGACAGCCATATGA
>JBJEDP010000207.1:0-4827 GCA_051872175.1 Candidatus Limisoma sp. | reverse complement strand
CAATGTCGGGCGTTAAATTCAACGGCAACGAAATTACTGCGAACGCAGGCTCGGCAACGGGCGGTGGTGGCGCCGCAATCGCTATTGCCAACCAGCAATATGGCGTAACTTCAGGCACGGTTGACGAAGTCAGCGACGGCGCTTCCACGACAACGGCTACGCTCTCCGGGCTCTCGATGTCGGGCAACAAAGCATTGTCCGGCGATGGCGGCGCAATTTTGATTCGCAACGTCGACGAAGCCGACCAATCGACAACAATTTCAAAGGGTAAAAATATCAGCGTCGCGCTCTCATCGTCGACATTTACCGGGTGCCAAGCCACTCGCGGCGGCGCCATCTTCGTCGACGGCACCGTCCCGGGATTGGGCACTTCCGGACAATGTTATAAAGATGTCAACTTGACGATGAACAACGTAACAATGACCGACAACATAGCCACCTACGCCGGAGCAATAGGCGTTCACAGAGCGCAAGCATCTTTCTCGTCTGGGAAAATATATCGCAACAGCGCAACGTCGACCGCCGCAACCGGAGTCACGGCAACCGGAGGAATGTGGAGCGAGGGCGCCAAAGGCTTTGGCGGCGGCATTTTCGTCAGCAACGGTGCAAAATTTGACATCACCTCGGGGGCGGGCGTTTTATGCGCCATCTACTACAACACGGCAACCAATGGCGGCAACGACATCGTTGCCGACGGCGGTGTGACAAACGAAACCGCAACGCAGCTAACCTTGCCCGATTTGGCAACCGTAGACCTCGGCACATTCGACGGCTCATACGCTTTTCCCGTAAAGCAACGCGCAATGGGCTGGATTGAAGACTACAATGATGGCGATACCGGCTACAGTTCGGGATTCAAAAAGGGCGAGGCAGGACGATACCGCGCCAAACGTGCGGACCGCTTGCTGAATATCGATGATTTGATGCTGTCAGCCGACCAACGAACCCCGTCCGGAAACTACGGGAAATACTTGGCGCTGTCTGCCGGTTTTCCATTACATCTCGTCACGCTGAAAAAAAACGGACTGAACTCAAGTGAAAGCGCCATCTTCAAAATCTACGGAGGCTCCTTCACGAGCGATAATCCGTATTTGACGGCACTCGTAAGCGGCAATGCGCCAACTTGTAACGTAGTCTTGACGCCCGGCGATTGGACCTTCGAAGAAAATAATTGGAGTTGGGCGTACAATCCGGACAATAAAACCAAGACCATCGACGTTTCTATTACTAAGGACGAAACGGTTTTTGAGTTTACCAACACCGAAAAATCGGACGTCACACCACATGCTGAATCAAATAAAGTAAATGAATTCAATTAGATAATACAAGAAAAAGTTAAAAATGACAACATTTTGTAGTGGGGAATAGACTAAAATATAGAGGCGCCGACCGTGATGGTTAAACGCCTCTGTTTTTTTTAGGAACCTGCATTATTCTTTATTGATTTATGTTTTAAAGTTAAACATATTTTTCACTATAGATTTCAGTATTTGCAAAAAGTTTACTATTTTTGTATTTTCAAACAAAGAACAAAACTAATACTTATGGACATAAATCAAATCAACAAAGCAGCCGACAATATGCGTATTCTCGAGGCTGCCATGGTAGAAAAAGCGAAATCGGGTCACCCCGGCGGCGCTATGGGTGGTTCTGACTTCACCAATATTTTATATTCAAAATATCTCGTATTCGACCCCGAGGACCCGCATTGGTTCGCTCGCGACCGCTTCTTCCTCGACCCGGGACACATGTCGACAATGCTCTACGCTGCGCTGTTCCTCTGCGGCAAATACACCGTCGACGACCTTAAAGGCTTCCGCCAATGGGGCTCGGTAACGCCCGGTCACCCCGAAGTTGACGTCGAACGCGGCGTCGAAAACGCTTCCGGTCCGCTCGGTCAAGGTCACGTTATGGCTGTCGGCTCGGCTATTGCCGAACGATTCCTCGTGGCTCGCTTTGGCGACGTCGTGGCTCATAAGACTTACGCTTTCATCTCCGACGGCGGTATCCAAGAGGAGATTTCGCAAGGCGCAGGTCGTATCGCCGGGCTGTTGGGTCTGAGCAACCTCATCATGTTCTACGACAGCAACCGCGTGCAACTTGCCTCGATGGTCGACAAAGCATCGAACGAAGACACCGCAGCTAAATATCGCGCTTGGAACTGGAACGTAATCGAAGTCGACGGCTCCGACGCCGAGCAAATCATGGCGGCTCTCGACAACGCCAACGCCGAAACCGAACGCCCGACAATCATCATCGGACACACCACTATGGGTAAAGGCTGCGTAACCGCCGACGGCGAAAACTTCGAGTCGCGTTGCAGCACGCACGGCAACCCGTTGAGCAAATCCGGCGCAAGCTACGAAAAAACCATCGAAAACCTCGGCGGCGACCCCAACGACCCGTGGAAAGTGTTCCCCGAAACGGCAGCGCTCTACAGCGCTCGTCGCGCCGAACTCATAGGCATCGTTGCCGAACGTAAGGCGAAATTCGACAAATGGGCTGCCGAAAATCCCGAAAAAGCTAAAGAATTGGACGACTGCATCGCAGGACGTCTTCCCGAGATAGACTATCGCGCAATCGAGCACAAACCCGGCATCGCCACTCGACAATCGTCGGCTGACGTGCTGGCTGAACTCGGCGCGGTGATGAACAATATGCTCGTTTCGTCGGCTGACTTGGCTAACAGTGACAAAACCGACGGATTCCTCAAAAAACGCGGCAGCCTGATTGCTCCGCACGCTTTCGACGGAACATTCCTCCAAGCCGGCGTTGCCGAACTTACGATGGCTGCCATCATGAACGGTATCGCCCTCCACGGCGGATTGCACTGCGCTTGCGGCACGTTCTTCGTATTCTCCGACTATATGAAGCCCGCTCTCCGCATGGCTGCACTGATGCAACTGCCCGTCAAATATGTGTGGACGCACGACTCGTTCCGCGTGGGCGAAGACGGCCCGACCCACGAACCCGTTGAGCAAGAAGCTCAACTCCGCTTGATGGAAGAGCTGAAAAACCATGCCGGCAAAAACAGCGTGCTCGTGCTTCGTCCCGCCGACAGCGCAGAAACCACTATCGCTTGGAAGATGGCGATGGAAAACCGCGAAACCCCGACAGCACTCATCCTGTCGCGTCAAAACTGCGCCGACCTTCCTTCGACGTCGGGCGACCGCTTCGGCGACGCTTTGCAGATGGCTCGCGGCGGATATACCGTAGTCGACTGCCCCAACCCCGACGCCGTGCTCGTGGCTAACGGCTCCGACGTAGCTTTGCTCGTTGGCGCTGCCGAAGCCCTCAAGGCTGAAGGCATTGCTTGCCGCGTTGTGTCGGTACCCTCTATCGGTCTCTGGTTCGACCAACCCGAAGAATACCGCAACAGCATCATTCCGCAGGGCGTTCCCGTATTCGGTAAAACTTCCGGTCTGCCTTCGACATTAGCACGCCTCGTCGGTCCGATGGGCAAAGTGTCGGGCATGGAAAGTTTCGGATTCTCCGCGCCGGCAGGCGAACTCGACAAGCGCCTCGGATTCACCGTCGAACACACCGTCGCCGAAATCAAAGAGTTCTTGAAAAAATAACCTCAAAGAGTTCTTGGGAAAGTAATCTCAAAGAGTTCTTGAAAGAATAATTCCTTATCTCCAACAAAAAAGCTGCGCCGGCGGGCGCAGCTTTTTTGTTGCAAGCAAATCTTTACAACGCCTCGCATTTTTCAAAATCCCTTAATAATTTAGGCACTAATGAAATAACTCACAAAAATTTCGTAACTTTGCATTATGAAACAGTCTGAATTGGAATTTTTACTCACAAATTTGGTAGCGTTGCCAACCGAAACAGAATGGGTTGAGTTCAAACACAACTTTCACTCAAAGGAAGAAATCGGAGAACGAATTTCTGCCATGTCAAATAGTGCAACCTTGCTTTCAAAACCTTTTGGATACATCGTTTTTGGAGTTGAGGATAGCACCCACGACATTGTTGGCACAACCTTTCAGGCTAAAAAGCACAAGGTTGGCAATGAAGAATTGGAGAATTGGTTGGTTTCAAGACTGAATCCAAGAATAGATGTAGAGAGTTACGAATTCGACATACAAGGCAAACATATTTCTATGTATCGCATTCCATGTGCTACCGATAGACCTGTTTCATTTTTGCATACAGCTTACATTCGTATTGGCTCAATTACCAGAAAACTGATGGATTTTCCTGAAAAAGAGTCAAAAATATGGAAACTCAATAGTAGCAAGTTATTGCATCAGATACCTGTTAAATCTTGTCGCACCACAAGCGAAGTGATAGGTCTCTTAAGTGCTGAGACATATTTTGACAGATTAAATCTTCCTATGCCGCAGACTACGGAAGGCATTATCGAAAGATTTGTCTCAGAGCGTTTTGTCGTTGCTTCAGAGATTGGCTATGACATTACCGAGCTTGGCGCATTGTTACTTGCAAAAGATTTCAGGCAGTTTGATTCACTTTATAGAAAGGCAATACGAGTGATTGTCTATAAGGGAAAGAACAAGATCGAAACTATCCGCGAGAAGATTTTCGAACAGGGTTATGCTCTTTGTTTGCCTCAAATGATAGATTGGATTAACGGACAACTACCGGCTAATGAAGAAATAGGCAAAGCTCTCCGAACCGATGTCAGAATGTACCCCGAAATTGCAATTAGAGAAATTGCTGCGAATATGATTATCCATCAGAATTTCAATGTGCTCGGTTTTCCAATGGTTGAAATATATTCAGACCGTGTAGAAATTTCTTCTCCCGGGCAACCGCTTATAAGCACTGACCGATTCATCGATGCATATCAATCACGCAATGAAG
>JBJEDP010000206.1:0-4860 GCA_051872175.1 Candidatus Limisoma sp. | reverse complement strand
TAGATTTTTTTCAATGTCGGAAGCGCACCGCGAATACGTGTATCGTCGGTGATGTTTCCGTTGTCATCCAATGGCACGTTGAAGTCTACGCGCACAATCGCTTTTTTACCAGCAAAATTATACTTGTCGATTGTCATATTGAATATAATTTAAAAAATAGTTGTTCGTTTTTTATTGCACCCAAAGGTACTGAATTTTTGGAAATAAAATTAACAAAATATCTTAAAATCAAATGATTTTTTTATCGTTTAGGATTTTTTGCATCTCCGATTGGATTTTTCGGGCTTTTTCGGCTGCAGCTTGTGCAAAATCTTTTCGCCGTAAGCATAAATAATGCCGCGAGAAGAATTGACAATCAGTCCGCATTGGTCTGTCAAGCCGTAGCGAGCCACTTCTTCCAAACTACCGCCTTGTGCGCCTACGCCCGGTACGAGAAGGAAATGGTTGGGGACGATTTGTCGGATTTGTTCAAACATTTTGCCTTGAGTAGCGCCGACAACAAACATAATGTTGTCGACTGAGCCCCACGATGAAACTTTTCTCATTATCGTTTCGAATAGGGGAGTGCCGTTTGCGTCGGTGATTAGTTGGAAGTCGTGCGAGCCTTTATTTGATGTCAGTCCGAGCACAACGACCCAACGCCCGTCATAGCCCAAAAACGGTGTTATGCTGTCTTCTCCCATATATGGAGCAACGGTAAGTGCGTCGACTTTGCTTTGCTCGAAGAAGCATTTTGCGTACATTTTAGAGGTGTTGCCAATGTCGCCGCGCTTGGCGTCGGCAATTACCATAGTGTCGCTATAGTTCGTTTTGATATAGTCCACGGTTTTCTCGAAAGCCAACCAGCCGCTTACGCCGTAGCATTCGTAGAAAGCCAAATTCGGCTTAAAAGCAATAGCATACGGTGCCGTGGCATCGATGATTGCTTTGTTGAATTCGAAAATCGGGTCGTCGGCTTCGAGCAGATGTTGCGGTACCTTAGCCAAATCCGTATCGAGCCCTACGCATAGAAACGATTTCTTGCGGCGTATTGTTTCAATTAGTTGTTGGCGGTTCATAACCGATAGTGTTTGTTTTACAATTCCGTTTCTTTGAGTTTCTCCGCATTTTCTGCCACAATCAGGTTGTCGATACAGTCTTGGATGTCGCCGTCCATAAATGCCGATAGGTTGTAGATTGTGTAGTTGATGCGGTGGTCAGTAATTCGTCCTTGCGGGTAGTTGTAGGTGCGAATCTTAGCCGAGCGGTCGCCGGTCGACACCATTGTTTTGCGTCGAGAGGCAATGTCGTCGACGTATTTTTGGTGCTCTTTGTCGTAGATGAACGTACGCAGACGCGCCAATGCACGCTCTTTGTTTTTTGGTTGGTCGCGAGTTTCCGTACATTCTATCAAGATTTCTTCAACGATTCCTGTGTTGGGGTTTTTCCAGTTGTAACGGAGTCGCACGCCGGATTCTACTTTGTTGACGTTCTGACCGCCGGCACCACCACTTCGGAACGTATCCCATTTGATTTCGCCTTCGTTGATTTCAACGTCGAAAGGTTCTGCTTCGGGCAAAACAGCAACCGAGGCTGCCGAGGTGTGAACGCGACCCTGTGTCTCCGTTGCCGGAACGCGTTGCACGCGGTGTACGCCCGATTCGTATTTCAGTGTGCCGTAGACTTTTTCGCCTGTTACGGAACTGATAATTTCCTTAAATCCACCGGCGGCGCCTTCGCTGAAGCTCATCACTTCGAGCTTCCAGCCCTTAGCCTCGCAATATTTCGAGTACATTCTAAACAAGTCGCCGGCGAAGATAGCAGCTTCGTCGCCGCCCGTACCGCCACGAATTTCGAGGATGACGTTTTTGTCGTCTTCCGGGTCGGCGGGGATGAGCAGAAGTTTGATTTCCTCTTCTATTTCGGGGAGTTTTGCCGTGTTGCTGTCGAGCTCTTCTTTGGCAAGTTCTCTCATGTCGGGGTCGCTTTCGCTTTCGAGCACTTCTTTCGCCTCGTCGATGTCGCGCAACATTTGTTTATATCGATTTGTTACTTTTGTCAGTCGTTCAAGGTCTTTATATTCCTTGGTGAGCTTGACAAACCGTTTCATGTCGTTGATAACCGAAGGGTCGGTGATAAGCAGGCTTACCTCTTCAAATCGTGCGTCTATACCATCAAGACGTTGTAGTAGTGGTGTTTCTGTCATTTCTGATTGTTTTTCTTTTGCAAAATTACTCAATTTCTTCGACATTACGAATATTAGTCTGTCATTTTTATTCTCAATTCGCTGAAATACTTGCCCGAATGCGTCGGTTGTTGTACTTTTGCGAAAAATATAGATGTAGAAATGAAAAAAATAATGTATCTTGAGTCAAAGCCTCGCTATATGGCGCTTGACGGCTTGCGCGGTGTGGCGGCAATGATGGTTGTTGCCTTTCATTTGTTCGAATATTATTCCGGTGGACACATTCATCAAATTATCAATCACGGATATTTGGCTGTCGATTTCTTTTTTGTGTTGTCCGGATTTGTCGTCGGTTATGCTTACGATGACAGGTGGGGCGAAATGTCGTTCGGCACGTTTGTCAAGCGTCGGCTGGTGCGCTTGCATCCAATGTTGATAATGGGTTCGTTGATAGGCGGTTTGCTCTATTATTTCGGCGGCTGTGAAGCATTTCCTATTATTAATACGACTGAATGGTATGTGGTTATGCTCGTTATGTTGCTCGGATGTTTCTTAATCCCGGTTAAAGGTGGATTGGACATTCGCGGATGGGCTGAAGGATATCCTCTGAACGGTCCGGCATGGACGTTGGCTTTTGAGTATGTTGCAAATTTACTGTATGCTCTGGTTTTTCGTCGACTCGGAAAGATAGCACTTGGCGTTTGCGTTGCGGTATTTGCTGCAATGACGGTTATGTTGACTCTCAATATTGATGTCTTCGGTCTGCTTGCTCGTCGTGCTGATTTGGCTTATACGGTAATTGGCGGTTGGAGCTTGGCTCCCGAACAACTTTATGTCGGCTTCTCTCGTCTGCTTTATCCGTTCTTTGCCGGATTGCTGTTGTCTCGATTGGGACGCTTTATTAATATGAAAAACGGCTTTGTTTGGTGCTCGTTGGTGATTGTCGTTCTCCTGTCGATGCCTTTTGTCGGCTCGGAAAGTATGCAATGGACAAACGGTCTATATGAAGCATTTTGCATATTAATAATGTTCCCGTTAATCGTTTTAGTCGGAGCAACCGACAGTGTGCCGAATCGTCATATTCGCAAAGCCTGTGAATTCTTGGGTGAAATATCTTTTCCTCTTTATATAACACACTATCCACTCATATATATACAAATGGCATGGGCAAACGAGCACGCCGATGCGCCGATTTCTACGCACGTTTTCGTCTCGGTTGCGTTGTTTGTGGTTGCTATCGCTTTGGCTTATGCCTGCAGTCGTCTGTACGACATTCCGGTGCGCAAATGGCTTAAGAATAAGATGTTTGCTAAATGACGTTATTTTTGCCACAGCGTCGAAAGCCGTTCAGCCAATTTCGCTTCTTGAGGATTGCTGTCGGGATTCCAGAAGCGCATTCCGTTGCAAGCATCGGGCAGGTATTGCTGAACGACGAAATGATTCGGGAACACGTGCGGATATTTGTAATCGGTGCCGTATCCCAAGTCTTTCATAAGTTTTGTCGGTGCATTGCGTAAATGAAGTGGCACCGGTTGGTTGCCGGTCTTGGCAACATATTCGATGGCGGAATTGATTGCAACGTAAGCTGAGTTGCTTTTTGGCGATGCCGCCAGATAGATGGTGCATTCCGCGAGAGGAATACGTCCTTCGGGCCAACCGATTTTCTGCAGCGTATCGAAAGTGGCATTCGCCAACAGCAAGGCGTTAGGATTTGCCAAGCCGATGTCTTCCGAAGCCAAAATGACGAGGCGACGTGCTATGAATGCCGGGTCTTCGCCGCCTTCAATCATTCGCGCAAGCCAATAAATAGCCGCATCGGGGTCGCTTCCTCGCACTGATTTTATAAAAGCGGAGATAATGTCGTAGTGCATTTCTCCGTTTTTGTCGTATGCTGCCGGATTTTGCTGAAGACGTTCCGTGACTATTGCATTGTTGATTACCATCGGTTCGCTTTCGCCAACCGATTGGTAGATTAAGTCGATGATGTTTAGGAGTTTGCGAGCATCGCCTCCGGCATATTGAAATAGGGCGTCGGTTTCTTCCACAACGACTTCTCTTTGGCTGAGTAGCGAGTCGCGATGGATGGCGTTGTCGAGCAGCTCTTTGAAGTCGTCGTCGGTGAGCGGGTTAAGGACGTAGACTTGTGCTCTCGACAAAAGCGGTCGAATGATTTCGAACGAAGGATTCTCGGTCGTTGCTCCGATAAGCGACACTGTGCCGTTTTCGACAGCACCGAGTAGAGAATCTTGTTGCGACTTATTGAAACGGTGGATTTCGTCGATAAATAAGATGGGGCGGTGCTTGACAAATACGCTATGGCTATCCGACACGCAACGATTCAGCACCTCGCGCACTTCTTTGACTCCGGCGCTTACCGCCGAAAGAGTGTAGAAAGGCGCATTAACTTGCGAAGCAATTATTCGTGCCAGCGTTGTCTTGCCCACGCCGGGAGGTCCCCAAAGAATGAACGATGAGATGCTGCCTGACTCTATCATGCGTCGCAAGATTCGTCCCTCGCCAACCAAATGCTTTTGTCCTATATAGTCGTCGAGCGTCTTCGGTCGAAGCCGCTCTGCCAATGGCTCAAATGTCATACCTATCGATTTTTTTTGCGAAATTACTTAAAATGGCTGTTAAAACAAAATAACCTTCGTATTTTTGAATTTGATGACTGTTTTAATAAATATTAATGAACG
>JBJEDP010000205.1:0-4862 GCA_051872175.1 Candidatus Limisoma sp. | reverse complement strand
CTTGACCAACGAACAGTCCGAAGTTTTGCCCTTGCTTGAGGTATTGCACAAAGCGAGGATTCATCGCGTCGGCATCGTAGATTTCGCGGTAGAGTTTGTTGGCGTTTACTGCATACCGACCCGATTCGTTGAGATATCTGATGAACGATTCGCACTGCTCGACGTGGTATGACGAGTCGCCGTCTTCGCCGATTACCATAAAGTTGTTGAGCAGGTCGGAATCGGCATCGGGTTGCGCCGACATATATTTTATGAGTTTGTCGACGTATGCTTTAGCTTCTGCGCTTGTTTCAACCGGGATTCGTCCGACGGCGATGTTGAGTTGTCGCAACATATAGTTGTTGGTGTTGTCGTCGAGATATCCGAAGAAGTCGTCGGTGCAGTATGATGTTTTCTGGCTGTTGCTGATTTCCGATTGGAATGTGAGCAATCGGTCGACGTTTGAACCGCTGAAGAGCATGCGGTTGTCGTAGGTTCCGCCGCCGAAGAGCAGCAGATATTTAAGTTTTTCGGGATTGCGGTCGTAGAGCATTTTGCAGAATAGTCGGTAGCCCATCACGTCGCGAATGCCGCCCGAAAACTCGTTGAAGATTTCGTTTTGGTCAACGACGAGCACGTCCATGCCGTGATTCTGACGGTGGAAGTCAGCCAATCGTTCTGCTTGTTGGTGCATGTCGGCGTTGGTGATAATGACCATGTCGGGAGTCGTGCATGCGTGGAGATTTTGGTTGGCAACCGGACCGACGTATTCCGGCTTAAGTTGCTCGAGGTCGGTATCGAAGATGATGAATTCCTCCCATTTGTTCGTCTTTCCTAACAATAAACCGCTATCGCCGTCGACGTCAATGAAGGTGCAGTTGCGCGTGGCAAACGGGCGAGTGCCGTCGGCGCCGTATTCGTCAACGAGCCAGACGTGACGGTTGTCGGCGGCTACGTTGGTAAACCGAAGCCCAATCGCTGTGTGGGTGTATGCGAAGTGACGCATTTGCGGCGTATTGTCGGGGAGTGTGAGGTTGCTGGGGTAGGTTAGTGCAACGTAGTCGACCCAAGCTCGGCTGATGGTGCCGTTGCATTTGAGCGAAATAGTGAGGTCGACGGTGCCGTTGTCTGTGAATGCGTTGTCGGAGTAGAGCCAAGCGCGGGAGTTGAGATTGCCGTATTCGACGTACGACTGCCCGTAGTTGCTGCCAAGGGCATTGCCTGAGTAGAGCCCCATGTTTCTGCCATTGAGCACGAACGTTTGTTCCATTAGAGCATCGCCCATCAGAGCAAGATTGTCGTTAACGTCGATTTTGCCGCCGTTAGCTAATTCGGGTAGGGGGATGTTGTAGGTTATCGAGTTTTGGCTCAAGATGTTATCACCGAGAAATTTTCGTCCGGTAAGTCCGGGATTGTATAGGCTTTTCTTGTCGTACCACACGGCATAGCCGGTCGAACACCATTCGTCGACGGCGCCTTCTTGTGATGGTAGGTCGGCGACGAGCAGCGGCTCTTCGGCATCGCTGTCGGTCAGGAAGATTGCGCCGTGGGTGGAGTATGAGTTCGGGATGGGGTAGAAAATGCGCGACATATCGCCGTCGTTGATGACGAGCGAATCGCGCATCATACCTTTTGTGTAGAAGTAGATTTTGCTGTTTTTATGCATTACGGGCGTTTGCTCGAGGTCGTCGATGTGGTCGCGGAAGTAGTTTTCGTCAATCATATTTCCGCCGTTGGCATAAACGCGTACGCTCTTAGGATTGGAAAAGCCGTATTTGCTCAGCTCGGCGTACGAGATTTCGTAGATGCCCGATTCCGTAGCTTTGAGTTTGACCCATGTGCCTGAGGCGAGCAGAGAGTTTTGCTTGAATCGTACTTCTGCTGCGGTAGCCACAATGAATGTAGCCAAAAGGACTAATGCAAAGCGCAATCTCATGGTTGTGTTGTTATATTATTTAAGTATAACGAATTTCTGAATCTTAGAGCCTCTGCCGTCGACGATTGCATAGATATCGTAGTCGCCGGCGGGGAGCTTATTGCCTTCGCCGTCACGGAGGTCCCAGCGGTAGGGGAAGACAACGTCGCTACGCAGCATTTCGTCGTTGAGCGAGTTTTTGACAACGAGCGTCGTTTGTGCACCGTCGGCATTGTCGAGGTCGATAGTCACTTCGTCGAACGATGCCGTGCGGTCAAGTGTGATTTGGCGTTCGGCTAAAGTCGCATTGACGGTAAACGAGATGGTTCTTCGGCTGACGTTACCGCTGAGGTCGGGCACTATGAGTTCTGCAACGTGGCGGCCTTCCGACAGGTCATAGAAAGGCATTTGAATCAATCCGGTGTTGTCGTCTTGCGGCGAATATCCGACAACGGGACGCGTTGTTTTGCCGCCGTCGAGTTGTACGGTCATCGACGAAACAAAGCTTTCCGACGAGCCGTTGATGCCTCCGTTGTCGCTGATATCGGCGCAGAGCACGATGTCGGGCTCAACTTCCATGCCGTCGACAAAAGTGTCTTTATCGTTGAGGTATAATGCCGTGATTTCGGGAGCTTCGGTGTCGGGCTCGACTTGGGCGGCATCGGTGCGATTCATCACAATCTGTCGGCATGCGCCGGAGAAGATTCGGTCGTCACGGCCGACGGCGATAATGCGTACCGGCATTATCGAATCGTTGCCGGCTTCGGCAAACTCCGGAATGGTGATGTTGCAAGTGAATTGACCGGCGTTGATGTCAACTTTTGTTTCCGTGAGCAGCGCGCCGCGAGTGTAGAGGTCGGTATCGGGGCGAGTGTTGTTGGCAATTGCCTTTTTCGCTGTCATGTAGTACTTTCGAGCGTCGTAGAGTTGAACGATGCCGAAACCGTCGAAGTCGGTCATCGGTTCGCCCTGACTGTTACGAATTTCTCCCTTGAGGACTACCGTAGAGCCGATTGGTGCGGAAACGGTCGTACTTGCGTTGGAGAGGCTGACGTCGTTGGCTTTGGTGAGCGTAACGCGGTTGAGCGGTAGCTCGAGCGGAAGCGCCGGGTCGCCGATGATGTGATACTTCATATGGTTGACGGTCTGCTCGCCGGCATAGCGTTTAGCGTCGATAAACACCTTGCCGAGCGTCTTCCGCCCGCCGTAGTAGTCGGGATGTTTTGCAAGACTGCGAGCAAAACTGTCGCTGCTGCGTCCGTTGAGGTTGGTGTAGACAACGCGAGTGGAGGCTACGCAGGCAACCAATCCGCCTTGGGTGTTGGTAAGCATTTGGCTGACGATGTTGGAGCAGCCGTTGTCGAAACGAGCAATGTCGCATGTCGAGAAGTAGATTATCGGCAGGTGCTGATATTTCGTTTCGATTGCTTTGTCGAGGTTGGTGATAATTTGAGTCTTTGTTAGCGAAATCGGCGTGCCGTGACCGATGTATACGCCGAAACGTTCGCCGCGATTGAGATATTCGACAAATTTGTCGCGTACGACCTGTTCGTCGTAGACGGCAAGATAGAGTTTGTCGAAACTCATGTCGTAGTAGCCCGAGCTGAGGAAGTTTTCTTGGAAAGTTTCGCACTGCTCGACGTGGATGTCGTCGTCGCCGTTTTCGCCGATAAACATTATGCTGTTTTTCCACGACGGTTGCTCGGCGTTGAGCTCGTTGCGGTAGTTGATGATTTTATCGACGTAAGCCGATGCCTCGTCTTCGGCGGCAAGCGGGATGCGACCGACGGCTATGCAGAGGCGGCGTGTGAGAATCGATGCACTCGAGTTGTCGAGAAAAGCGAAGAAGTCGTCGCTGCAGTACGAACGCGTCTGGCTGTTGCTTGCGTCGCTTTGGTAGGTGATGAGTTGTTCGGATGCTTCGTTGGTGTATATCATTCGGTTGTCGTAGGTGCCGTTGCCGAACAGAAGCATATATTGGAATTTGTCGGGGTCGCGGTCGTAGAACATTTTGCAAATCATGCGATATGCCATCGCATCGCGTACGCCCGACGAGAATTCGTTGAACACTTGTTGTTGGTCGACAACCAGTACGTCCATGCCGTCGGTCGTGCGGTGGAATTCGGCAAGGCGTTCGGCTTGGTTGTAGAGTATCGAGTTGGTGATGATGAGCATGTCGGGTGTGGCGGCGCCGTGTAGGTTTTGGTTGGCTACCGGACCGACGTATTCGGGTCGGAGTTGCTCGCGGTCGGCGTCGAACATGATGAATTCGCCCCAGTTCTTGCTCAATCCGCTATGATAGCCGACTGTTCCGTCGCCGAGGTCGACGGTTTGGCAGTTTTTAACGTCGTAGGGCACGTCGGAAGCTGCTGTGGCATCGTCGACGAGCCAAATGTAGGTTGAGCCGGTTTTGCCGCTGAATTGTAAGCCCGCGCCATTGGTCAAGGTGGCAAAATGGCGTATTTGAGCCATGTCGTCGGGCAGGGCGAGCGTCGACGGATAGCACAGAGCGATGTAGTCGACCCAAGCGCGTGTGATTGCGCCGGTGGTCGTCGTTGTCATCGTGATGTTCATCTGCTTGCTGTCGGCGGCGTTAAGAGCATCGGCGCTGCCCATATAGTTCGAAATGAGCACGCCGTATTCGAGGTACGACACTTCGCTGTTGCCCGACAGCGAGCTGCCGGTGAGTGCGCTGAGGTCAGTGCCGTTGATGTTGTAGTTGACATTCATCGTTTTTGTGCCCATCAAAGCCAGCGACGAACTCAGATAGACGTTGCCCGAGGGCAAAAACGTGGGAAGTTCGGCGGTATAGCTTACGGTGCCTGTCTGCGAAATGTTTTCGCCCAAGAAAATTTTACCCGTTTTTCCGGGGTTGTAGATGTCGTCTTCTTTTGTCCAAATGTCGAAACCGACGTCGGTCCATGTCATGTCGTCGGCGTCGACGTGTATAGAGTTTGTGACGAGTTTT
>JBJEDP010000204.1:0-4866 GCA_051872175.1 Candidatus Limisoma sp. | reverse complement strand
TATCGACAACATTTACGGCTTCACTCCTTGCGAAGTGCCTGCTATCGACATCGTTACAACAGAGGTAAAACTTCCGACGGAAATGACAGTAAACTATACTTACAAGCCGTCTATCACATTCATCAACTCAGGTGCTAACGACATCGCAGAGGGTGCATTGAAGGTTCGCTATGTTGTCGGCGGCGAAACAGTTGTCGAACAAGACGTTCCGGCAATCGCTCGCGACACTTACAACCGCACTTCGCCGAAATCGTTCACCCTCGAATGGACTCCGCGCGCTGCAGGCACATTCCCCGCTAAGATTGAAATCTACGGCGATGGCTTCTCGTATGTTGAAGAATCGACCGTCGTTGTAAGCGAAGAATCGGCTATCGGTTGGCTTAACGTAGGTGATAGCACTACAACGAGTTCTTCTTCTTTTATAACGACAAGCTACAAGAACAACGAAACCGAAACCATCTACACCGCCGATCAAATCAGACTTGAGGCAGGTGCTCAAATTGAAAAAATTATGTATCGCGGTTACAAAACAACCGAGGACCAATTAACCAATTTGCAGTACTACATCGAGAACACCACCGACGAGGCTCCCGTTTCGAGCGGCACAACTCCGTACGACCACTCAGGTATGACCGAAGTCTACAACGGCGAATATACATTTGTTCAGAAAGGTACATCGAGCGACCTCGTTAACCTCATTGAGTTCGACCTCGAAACTCCGTTTGTCTACACAGGTGGTAACATCCGCGTGGTAATTATTTCCGAGTCGGAAAGTTTTAAAAATTTCTACCTTGAATCGTTCAGCAAATCGAACGTAAACGTCAATCGCAGATGCGACTACAACACCGAGACCAACAATTTGACATTGTCATCATTCTATCCCTTATCGTATGTTCCGGTATTGTATCTTTGGACAGAGCGTCAAATCCCGACCATCTCGGGTACTGTAACCAACAAGGCTACCGGTGCTGCCATTGAAGGTGCCGAAGTAACTTTCACATCGGGCAACACCATCTATAGCGCAACTACCGACGCCGCCGGTGCTTACAGTACTGAAATCTATCAAGACGGCCTCGAATACAACGTGAGCGTTGCTAAAGACGGCTACTATGCATTCCCGTTCGACGACAGCGAAAACATCACCGTATCGGCTAAAGAAGGCAGCGTTGTTCAAAACATCCAACTTACTGAGGCTAAGGGTCTGCGCATCATCGGAAACAACGTTCCGACTACAGCAACCGTCAACCACGCTTACACTGCAACAGCAAAAGTGCTTAACGGTGCAAACCGTCAATGGCGTAACGGCTATACTGCAGTGCTCCACGTTGGCGATGATATCACTGTAGAGGCTCCTGCCAATATGATTCAAGCAAACGCAGAGGCTGACTTCGAATTTACATTCACTCCGCACGCTGCCGGCACATTCGAAACTTACATCGAATTCGTTGCCGAAGGCATCACTGCTACTACCGAACCGGTTGAACTTACAATCGGCGAAGAAACTGCAGATGCGGAAATACAAATTGGTACGGTTTCTGCAAAGAAGAATAACGGACCGGTTAATCTTTATTACAAAAAAAGCGTTGTTGAGTTGATTTATCCGAAATCAATGCTCGGCATTCCTGCCGGTACAAAGATTGGCGCAATGCGCTTCAAAGGCTACCACAGTGCGAAAGACGTAACATTCGACGTTAAATCGTGGGTTGCCAACGTTCTCGAAGGTACAGCCAACACAGGTCGCGACGTTGAAGGTATGACCCTCTACAAAGACGACCAACTCAGCACGGCTGTTGCAAAAGGCACATCTAACAACACTGAGACCATCTACGAAATCACATTCCCCGACGGATTTATCTACGATGGCGGCGACATCCGCATCGTTTCAACTTCTGATGCAACCGATTATCAGTCGACATATTTCGAAGTAACGGACGTTACAGGGCATATGCTTTACGGACAAAACGACAACACTCCTTTGGCAGATTTGGCTTGCTCAAATACAAGCGGTGTTCTTCCTGTAATGTATCTTGCCGTAACACCGACCAAGAACGTTTCGGGTACTGTGACTATCGGCGAAACCGGCGCTGCCGTTGCCGACACTCCGGTCGTTGTGAAATCGGGCGAAGTTGAATACTACGGCACTACCGACGAAAACGGTGCTTACTCCGTCGACGTTATCCAACACTCACTCGACTACACCGTTAACGTAAGCGTTGCAGGATATCTTCCCGCAGCACAGCCCGTATCGTTCGCTGAAGGCGACGTGGTGGCTAACATCGTCCTCAACAAGGGCTTCGTCAAAGGTCAAGTGCTTGACGTCGACACCGACGAACCTATCGCAGGCGCTTATGTCGACATTCAAAACAGCGATTGGGTAACAATAGGAAGCCTTGAAGCAACCGGCGAAGACGGTGCTTACAACTTCAAAGTTTCCGCAGCAGGCGACTACTACCTCAACGCTGAGGCTCCCTACTACTACTTCGACCACCAAGATCCCGACCCGGCAACTGTTACCACTACCGGCGTTGTTAGCAATGTTTACCTCAAGTCGAAATCGTTCGCTGTAACCGGCGTCGTTTACGACAAGGCTACCAACCAACCGATTCTCGACGCTAATGTTGACCTCTACTGCAATGGTGAAGTTATTTCTACATGTCCGACAGGCAGCCTAACCGGCGACTACTACTTCGAAGACATCGACCACGTAGGCACTAACGCATACTTCGTTCGCGCTTACCGCGATGGCTACAAGTCGGAAGACATTGACCTCGACTTCTCGAAAGTCGGCGTATGGAACTCATTACTTGAGGGTCAAGACATCTACATCAGTGTCGGCGACTCAGGTGTCGGCTCACTCACCGCTAACGGCTTCAAAGCATTCGGCGGCAAGGGCATCATCACAGTCGTTTCCGCTCAAGGCATCGTGAACATCTACAACGAAGTAGGTTCGCTCATCCGTAGCGAAAAGGTACAAGAAGGCAAGACCACATTCAACGGTATTACCCCGGGTATCTACATCGTTAACGGCGTGAAAGTGGCAGTGAAATAATCACTTCACATACACTCTCGAAGCGCGTCCCGACATCGGGGCGCGCTTCTTTTTTTATTGCCCGAATTGCGAAAATTCGTCTTTTACTACCAAAAATTAGGATAATTAGAAAAAAAGACTTACTTTTGTATGATAAACGCAAAAAAATGGCAGTAAAACTACATAGAGAAGGCGCCAATATCATCGTAGCCCTATTTCTGATACTTGCAGTTGTGAGTGTCACGGCATTCCTGTTTATCAAGCCGATAGTAATACCCTGGATAGTGGCATCGGTATCGTTTTTAGCCTTTTTGCTTGTCCTCAACTTCTTCCGCTCGCCGCTTCGCGACTTCAAAGGCGACCGCGAAGGCGTCATTGTGTCGTCGGCTGACGGAACCGTCGTCGCCCTCGAAGAAGTGTTCGAAGACAAATACCTTCACTCGCGCGCCATACAGATTTCCGTGTTTATGACCGTGTTCAACGTCCACGCCAATTGGTATCCCGCCGACGGCGTCGTGGAATGCGCCGACTATTCGCCCGGTCGCTTCCGCGCCGCATACCTCCCGAAGTCAAGCTCCGAAAACGAGCACTCCTCGGTGGTCATCAAAACTGCTACAGGACACAGAATCTTGATGCGCCAAATCGCCGGAGCCATCGCTCGACGCATCGTCACCTACGCATACCCCGGCTGCGAAGCTAACATTTCGTCGCACATGGGATTCATCAAATTCGGCTCGCGCGTCGACATCTACTTGCCCGTCGACTCTAAAATATTGGTAAAAATCGGCGACAAAACTATCGGTGGTATCACCCCAATCGCCTACCTCAACAAAACACAAGAATGAAACTCATACGCCTCATAAAGCAGCAAATACCCAACACAATCACCCTGCTTAACCTCCTCAGCGGATGCTTTGCCACCGTTTTCGCATTCAGCTACGGCGAAACAATCGGGTGCCTCACCGCCTGGCAATGGGCTTTCGTCGGCATTGGTATGGCTACGATTTTTGACTTCTGCGACGGACTCTCCGCACGTCTGCTCCACGCATACTCAGCCGTCGGCAAAGAGCTCGACTCGCTCGCCGACCTCGTCAGCTTCGGTCTCGCTCCCGCCGCACTCGTCTACAACGCAATGACCGCCAACGGCAGTGGCTGGCTCGCCCTCGCAGCCTTCATCACCACAGCCTTCGGCGCGCTGCGACTCGCCAAATTCAACGTCGACGACCGACAGACGACATCATTCATCGGGCTGCCGATTCCCTCCAACGCAATCTTCTGGATTGGCGTAATCGCCTGGGTAAACGACTTCGGCTACCCCGGCGACGCCGTGATGATTATACTCTCGCTCGCCACAGCCTATCTGATGGTTTGCAACATGCATATGTTCTCGCTCAAAGTCACGTCGCTCGCCTGGAAAGGCAACGCCCTGCGCTACCTGCTCATCGCAGCCACCGTCGCCGGCGTTTGCTCAATCGGACTGTCCGCACTGGCTTTCGCGATTATACTTTACATAATATTGTCGCTCATCGATTCACGACGTGAACAATTGTAGCCGAAAAAGCGTTATATGATTCTAAACAAGATTTGAAGTGGGATACATTCTATTATTTATATTTTTCTTAGTATTATTTCTCATCGTTATGCCCCTGCTGCGCATAGGCTTCGAAGCGTGGCGTATGCATCGTCGTATGCGCAAACATTTCAGCCAAGCACAAAGCACAGGGCAACAACCACAACCCGAACAACCGCGTCGACGCAAGCCGGCAAAGGACAAAGTGGGCGAATACGTAGCCTTCGAAGAGATTCCCGCCGACGACGCAACCCCGTCGCCTGAGTAC
>JBJEDP010000203.1:0-4883 GCA_051872175.1 Candidatus Limisoma sp. | reverse complement strand
TCTCGACGGATTCTATGGCAAGCTGACCAGCAGTAAGTGGGCGAAAATTGCGAAATGCTCTGCGGATACTGCCTTAAACGATATAAACGACCTCATCGCAAAAGGCATATTGCAAAAAAGCGCCGAGGGCGGGCGCAGCACAAATTATGTATTAGTCGACTAAGCGACACGGCTTCTGCTCTTATGGTTGTAGGTTGTATGGTTGTAGGTTTGTAGTTTTATTCGTATCTTAGCGAAAACTTTTGCAAAACCTAATAAACCTAACGAAATGAAAAAACTAATTTTCGGCTTGGCGCTGTTTGCATCCATGAGTTGCACGGCTACCGACAGCGTAACAAAAACAACAACTAACCCTAAGGAAGAATTTCGCGGAGCATGGATTCACACGGTGTCGCAAGGTCAGTATGCCAAGATGAGCACCGACGAGTGTAAGGCATATTTGGCAGGACAGTTAGACTCCCTGCGCATGGCGGGATGCAACGCCGTAGTTTTCCAGGTACGCCCGTGTGCCGACGCGTTCTACCCATCCGAATTGGAGCCGTGGAGTCGCTTTCTGACGGGCACAGCCGGCAAGGCACCCGTGCCTGCGTGGGACCCGCTGCAGTTTATGATTGAAGAAAGTCACGCACGCGGAATGGAGTTGCACGCTTGGCTGAATCCTTATCGCGCATCGTCATCCAAAAACGAAGTGCTTCCCCCGAATCATATCTATCACAAGCATCCGGAACGCTTTGTCACTTACGACGGAAGATATTATTTCGACCCGGGATTGCCCGAAAATCGTGAATTTATCGAGAGCGTGGTACGCGACATCGTGACGCGCTACGACGTCGATGCAATCCATATGGACGATTATTTCTATCCCTACCCGGTGAAGGGTCTCGACTTCCCCGACGCGGCGTCGTTTAAGAAATACGGCAACGGCATGTCGCTCGGCGATTGGCGCCGTCACAACGTCGATTTGCTCATCGAAGGGCTTCATCGCGTAATCACCGAAAGCAAGCCTTGGGTGCGCCTGGGCATCAGTCCTTTCGGCATTTGGCGCAACAAAGCATCCGACCCGCGCGGCAGCGACACTAACGGCTTGCAGAACTACGACGACCTCTACGCCGACGTTATCCTTTGGACGAAAAACGGTTGGGTCGACTATATGGTGCCGCAACTTTATTGGGAATTGGAGAAGAAAGTGGCTTCGTCGGAGAAACTTGCTTATTGGTGGAACGACAACGCCAACGGACGCCATATGTACATCGGACAAGACGTCAACAAGACGATGAATACGCCCGATTTGGCTCCGTCGACCAATCCTACCCAACTCGACCACAAAATTCGCTTGTCGCGCGAGCTCCCGAACGTCCACGGCAACTGCTGGTGGCCCGGCTATTCGATTACCAAGAACTTCAAGGGCGTAGCCGACTCGTTGGCGCGCAATCAGCAGTCGACCATCGCGCTCGTTCCGGCATCGACGTGGCTCGACGACGTTAGGCCTGCCGAAGTCGAGAATCTGAGCTTCGACAACGGTCGCTTGACTTGGACACATTCGGCAACCGACGTATGGCAACAGGCAAAGGCGTTTGTGGTCTACTGCGTCCCCAAAGGCGACATCGTTTGCCTCGACAACGCTGCGACAATACTTTGTGTAACCAACAAAAAAGAATACGTCGTTCCCGCCGATATGAAGGGCAAATACATATTTATTGTGACAGCCATCGACCGTGCCAACAACGAGAGTATCGAAGGTGCGCGAATCAACGTAAAACTATAGAACAATGGAATGCTACAAGATACTATTCATCTGTCTGGGCAACATCTGTCGCTCGCCGGCGGCGCAAGGCGTTATGCAGAGCATCATCGACGAGCGCGGTCTTGCTGACCGCCTTGAGGTGGATTCCGCCGGAATTTCGGCGTACCATAGCGGCGAATTGCCCGACAGCCGGATGCGTCAGCATGCGAGCCAACGCGGCTTGCAACTCACCCACCGCAGCCGCCGTGTGCGCTCGTCAGACTTCGACGCATTCGACTTGATTATCGGTATGGACCGCAGTAATGTCGAAGATTTACAAGAACTTGCACCGACGATGGCTCATGCCGACAAGGTGGTGCGAATTTCGACCTACTTCCGTCATCATCCCGATTGGGATTCCATTCCCGACCCGTACTACGGCGGCTGGCAAGGCTTCGAAGACGCGCTCGACTTGCTCGAAGACGCCTGCAACACGATTGCCGACCTATTCGTTGCCGGAAAATTATAGAAGACTGATAATCGACATAGTAATGAAAAAAATAATATTTATTCTCAGTGCATTGATAGTCAGTGCAACTTTCGCCGTAGCCAATCCTCTCGAAGTGGAATGGCAAGTGTGCTCGTACGACTCGGTGAACCGCATCAGCCGATGCCAATTCATCCTGACGAATACGTCCGGAGCCGCCGTCGCCGACGATTGGGCGCTCTACTTCAACTCGTTTCCGCGGCGCTATTCGCCGTCGGCAGGCGCGCCTATAACCTTCGAAACCGTGCAGACCGGCTATTTCTGCGTACGCCCGACAGCCGGATTTCGCCTCGATGCAGGCAAAACGGTCGCGCTCGACTACGAAATGGTCGGCACGGTCAACAACCCAAGTTTCGCACCCGACGGCGGACACATCACCTTCGGCAATTCCGCACCCGAAGCGGCGCCAATAAAGCATCGCCCGATTGCGCTCAACATCTATCCTCAGCGCGCCAACTTTCCCACACCGCAGCGACTCTTCGACCTCTACGAGTCGGTTGGCGGCTATGGCAGTCGCGGCTCGTACGACATCCTACCTGCACTCAAACGCGTCGACACTACCGACGGAGTTTGCCCGATTGGCACATTCCGCGTAAGCGCCGCCGATGGACTTGACGCTGCCGCCGACTATGCTCGCAGTGAGTTGACGCGCATCGGTCGCTACGACGGCGCAGGAACGCCCGTCGAACTGCAACTGCTCAGTCGCGCCGACGCACTTCTTCCGGAAGGTAAAACGAATGCCGAATACTACGAAATCGACGTCATGCCCGAGCGGTGGCGCGTGGCAGGAGTAAGTCGCGAGGCTGTGCTCAACGGCGTGAAAACCGTGGTGCAACTCATCCGTTGCAATGCCTCGCGAGGCGCTATCGAGGCGGCACACATCTGCGACTCGCCCGACCTGCACTATCGTGGCATTATGCTCGACGTAGCGCGCAACTTCTATCCTCTCTCGGCAGTGCGTCGGATGCTCGCCGAAGTGGCTATGTTTAAGATAAATCGCTTTCACTTCCACCTCACCGACGACGAAGGCTGGCGACTGCAAATCCCCGGGCTGCCCGAACTCACCGACGTCGGCGCTCGACGTGGTTTGACGCGCTCGGAGTCGGACTTTATGTGCCAATTCTATAACGGCGACGGCAATCCCGACAGCCCGACGACGTCGAACGGTTTTATCACCGTCGACGAGTTTGTCGACTTTCTGCGCTTTGCCGACAGCATCGGCGTCGAAGTAATCCCCGAAATCGAATCGCCCGGACACGCTCGTGCAGCCATCACGGCTATGCGTGCGCGCTATCGCCGTTATGCCGCCACCGACTCCGTTGAAGCGTGGCGCTATCGCCTCGACGACCCCGCCGACCGCTCCGTCTACACCTCAGCGCAAGGCTATCACGACAACGTGCTCAATCCGGCTATGGAAGGTACTTACCGCTTTATGGAAAAGGTTATCGACGAGGTTGTTGCCATGTATGAGCGCGCCGGCGTCAAGTTGCCATACGTCCACGTCGGCGGCGACGAAGTGCCGCACAATCCGTGGGCGCTGTCGCCGGCGGTGCACAATCTGATGCAGCGCAGCGGATTTAAGACAACCCACGACGTTGAACAATACTACATCACGCGTATTGCCGACATCGCCGACGCCAAAGGCATACGCATCGGCGGTTGGCAGGAAGCGGCAATGCGCCATAGCGCGGAGGTCGACAAGCGCCTGCGCGACAAGTTAGGCGGCGTCTACTGCTGGCAGACCGTGCCCGATTGGGGTAACGACACCGTGCCCTACGCGGTGGCGAACAACGGCTATCGCGTCGTGCTTTGCAATGTGGGCAATTTCTACTTCGACATGGCATACAATCCGCATCCGGCGGAGCGCGGGCTCAACTGGGGCGGCTACACCGACGAATATCGCGCTTGGGATGCACGTCCGTTCGACATCTACCGCTCGACGTCGAATCGCCTCAACGGCGAACCGCTCGACTCTACGCAAATCCGTGTGGTGCGACCGAAGCTCTACAATCGCTCGCGAAATATGATACAAGGCGTTCAGGGTCAGATCTTTGCCGAAACGATTCGCCGACCCGAGATGGTTGAATATTTGCTCTTCCCGAAGGTCTTCGGCTTGGCGGAACGCGGTTGGAATGCCGAACTGCTGCCCGGACAGACCAAGGCTCAATATAACGCGCTGATTGGCGAGTCGCTGCTGCCGCAGTTGAGCGACGACGGACTGAACTTCCACCTCGGAATGCCCGGCATTACGCAGCGCGGTGGACGTATAGTGATAAACTGCGCTTATCCGCAGGCACAAGTGCGCTACACCACCGACGGAAGCGAGCCTACCGCCGATTCGCCGCTCTACACGGCACCGCTGCGCACTCGCGCAAAGACCATCCGCGCCAAAACATTCTACCTTGGCAGCGAAAGCCTCACGACAGTGTTTGAAAGGTAAGAGGTAAGAGTGGCGTGAGCTGTTTGCTTGCGGTTTGTAAGTATATCCCCGAAAAAGGAAGATGCGGCCCCTCACGGAGTCGCATCTTGGTGTATATTAGGGTTTTTATTAGGGGCTATTATTTCCTGACTTTGACAATGGGTCACCCAAATCAGAAATTCGTCGGGAGCAGC
>JBJEDP010000202.1:0-4968 GCA_051872175.1 Candidatus Limisoma sp. | reverse complement strand
AGAAGAACAAATTGAGAGACTATTTATACGATTTTATATTATACGGAATAAAACAATAATATGTACATCAACGCTACAGGACACTACGTTCCCGAAGAACGAGTACCAAATGAGAGATTTTTAGAGCTTAACGGGCTGACAAGTGAATGGATTCTGCAGCGCACAGGCATACGGACACGTAGTAAAGCCGGCGAAGGCGAAGGTCATAACTCAATGGGTCTTGCCGCTATACGCTCTGCGATTGAGCGCTTGCCCTACGACGTAACCGACGTCGACTTGATTGTGTCGGCATCATATTCGCCCTACGACACAGTGGCAACTCTTGCTCACATCGCACAACGCGAATTCGGCATGGAGAAAGCCCGCGCCGTTTATGCTTCGGCTGCTTGCAGTTCGTTTGTCAACGGGTTGGAAATTGTGGAAGGCTATTTCGCTATGGGAAAAGCAACCAAAGCCCTCCTCGTTTGTTCTGAACACAACACGTATTATGCCAACGAGACCGACCGTGTGTGCGGACACCTCTGGGGCGATGCGGCTGTCGCTTTCTTCTTGTCAGCTGAACGTGTGGCAGACACCGACATGACCGTTAAAACCGTCTACACCCACGGATTGGGCCACATCGGTAAAGGTCCCGAAGGTGTGCGCTTGCGTCCGCACGAAGACGGCATCGCTATGCCCTTCGGCAAAGACGTGTTTATGCACGCTTGCAAGAACATTATCAACGGTCTCGAACAAGTAACCCACGCCAATGGCATGGAAGTTGCCGACCTCGACTACATCATCTGCCATCAAGCCAATATGCGCATCGTGGCAAATGTTGCTCACACTCTCGGTATGGGCGACGACAAGTTCTTGAACAACATCGAAGAACTTGGCAACACCGGTTCGGCAAGTTCGGCACTCGTATTTTCGCAAAACGTAGACAAATTCCGGAAGGGGCAACACGTCGGGCTGTCGGTCTTCGGCGGCGGATATTCCGTTGGCGCTTTCCTGGTAGAAATATAATCAATTAATAATACAATACAGTATGAAATTATTAGAAGGAAAGGTAGCTCTCATCACCGGCGCCGCTCGCGGTATCGGTAAGGCTATCGCACTTAAATTTGCATCGGAAGGCTGCGATATCGCCTTCACCGACCTCGTAATCGACGAAAACGGCAAGCAAACAGAAGCCGAAATAGCAGCCCTTGGCGTTAAAGCAAAAGGCTATGCTTCGAATGCTGCCGACTTTGAAGCATGTCATCAAGTTGTTGCCGACGTGCTTAAAGACTTCGGACATATCGACGTGCTCGTCAACAATGCCGGCATTACAAAAGACGGCTTGATGATGCGTATGACCGAGGCTCAATGGGATGCCGTAATCGCTGTAAACCTCAAATCGGCGTTCAACTTCGTGCATGCTATCGTTCCCGTTATGATGCGTCAACGCTCGGGTAGCATTATCAACATGGCGTCGGTTGTCGGCGTTCACGGTAATGCCGGACAATGCAACTACTCGGCTTCGAAGGCCGGTATGATTGGTCTTGCTAAGTCGATTGCTCAAGAAATCGGCTCTCGCGGCGTTCGCGCAAACGCTATCGCTCCGGGCTTTATCATTACGGCTATGACCGATTCGTTGTCGGACGAAATAAAGAAAGAATGGTGCCAAAAGATTCCTTTGCGCCGCGGAGGTACTCCCGAAGACGTTGCAAACATCGCAACTTTCCTCGCTTCCGACCTTTCTTCGTATGTCACCGGTCAAGTTATCCAAGTTGACGGCGGTATGAATATGTAAGATAATTCACCCAACTATTATGGCAGACTGCGACTCGGCGATAACCGCGTTGCAGTCTCTTTTTTTGATTCTATTTCTTTCCGCTCTCGAGATTTTAAACTTTATAAAATATATTAAACCTTTTTTTATTAGTCGTAAGTTGCTCCTAGGCTTACGATTCAGATAAAAATCGTTACATTTGCAGATAAAAACAAATCGTGATGCTTGAGCAGGTAGTAGATAAGAACAAGTTAAAGGAATTGAAGTCGATACTCGAGGCTTCGAGGTCGGTAGTATTAACGTGCCATATGTCGCCCGACGGCGATGCTATCGGTGCAACCAACGCATTCTCGCTGCTGTTGCGCTCGATGGGTAAGCAGACCGCCGTGTTGACGCCCGACCAGGCTCCGTACGACCTGGCATTCGTGCCCGGATTCGACGAAATGACGGCGTATACGCGCAATCCCGTCAAAGCCGAGCGATTGCTCCGCGCCGCCGACTTGATTCTCTGCCTGGACTATAACGGGCTGAAGCGCGTGGCGCAAATGGCGCCGCACATCAGCCAATCGCGCGCCCGCAAGGTGCTCATCGACCACCATCTGCATCCCGAAGACTTTTGCGACCTGGTAATCTCTCATCCCGAGCAGACATCGACCTGCGAATTGGTCTATCGCATCTTCGACGAACTTGGTTATATGGACAAGGTCGACACTCCGATTGCCGAATGTCTCTACACCGGAATGATGACCGACACCGGCAACTTCTCCTACAATTCCAACCATCCCGACATCTACCTGATGGTTGCCGAATTGGTGCGCCGCGGCGTCAACAAAGACCGAATCTACAAACTCGCTTGTAACACAAGCAGCGAGACACGTATGCGCCTCATCGGCTACGCCATCGCCGAAAAGATGGAGCTCTATCCCGAGCATAAAGCGTCGTTCATCGTGCTTACGCGCGACGACCTCGACCGCTTCAACTACCAAAGCGGCGACACCGAAACGCTCGCCAACATGCCTTTGGCAATCCCCGAGGTAGTGTGGTCGACGTTCTTCCGCCAAGAAAACGGCTACGTCAAGGTGTCGATGCGCTCCGAAGGCGATTTTGCCGTCAACAAGTTCTGCACGCGCTACTTCAACGGCGGAGGCCATCTCAACGCTGCCGGCGGCGAATTCCGCGGCACTATGGAAGAGGCTATTGCCACATATCTTCAACTCTTAAACGATTTAAGCAACTTACAATAAATGAAACTGAAACTATTTACCGCTCTTGCCCTTTTGGCAGCCATAATTTCATCGTGCAACGATTCAAAGAGTTACAACGAATATCTTGAAGACGAAGAAAAAGCCGTCAACTCGTTTCTTGCCAATCAGCGCGTAGAGTTGAGCATCCCTGCCGATACAATTTTCGAATGCGGCGAAGATGCACCGTACTACCGCCTCGACAAAGACGGAAACGTATATATGCAAGTAATCAATCCCGGCGACCGCGTGAACAACCGCGCCGAAACCGACCAAAGCATATACTTCCGCTACGGACGTATCAGCATACTCAACTACGCTCAAGGTCTCGACGAAACTCCGACGGGCAACTACGACGACGTGTCGTACAACAGTTTTCGCTACAACAACTACAGCCTCCAGTCGTCAGTCCAATACGGCTACGGCATCCAGATGCCGCTGGCTTATCTTGGCATCGACTGCGAAGTGAATCTGCTCGTAAAGAGTCAGTACGGATTCTACGACGAAATGTCGTACGTCATTCCTTATCTCTATCATATAAAGTACTATAAGTCAAAAGTATAACATCAACCATAAAACCATAAACACAATGTCTCTTATCAAATCTATTTCCGGTATTCGTGGCACCATCGGAGGAAAAGCAGGCGAAGGTCTCAATCCCCTCGACATTGTCAAATTTACAGCGGCTTACGCTACATTTATCCGCAAGTCGACTACAAAATCGAGCAATACCATCGTCGTTGGACGCGATGCTCGCTTGTCGGGCAAGATGGTCAACGACGTCGTTGTCGGCACACTTACCGGCATGGGATTCGATGTAGTCAACATCGGCTTGGCAACAACTCCGACTACCGAACTCGCAGTTGTCTGGGAAAACGCTTGTGGCGGTATTATTCTTACTGCATCGCACAACCCCAAACAATGGAATGCGCTGAAGTTGCTCAACGAGCATGGCGAATTTCTTAGCGATGCCGAAGGCAAACAAGTGCTTGCAATAGCCGAAGATGAGTCGTTCGAATTTGCCGAAGTCGATTCGCTCGGCAAAGAATATGTCAACGAAACCTATACAAACAAACATATCGACAGCGTGTTGGCACTCCGTCTTGTCGACCGCGAAGCCATTAAGGCGGCACACTTCCGCGTGGCTATCGACGCCGTTAACTCGGTGGGCGGCATCGTGATGCCGAAACTCCTTCGTGCGCTCGGCGTTGAGGACGTTATCGAACTCAACTGCGAGCCGACCGGACATTTCGCTCACACTCCGGAGCCTATTCCCGAGAATCTTACCGGCATTTCCGACTTGATGAAGACCGGTTGCGCCGACGTGGGATTTGTTGTCGACCCCGACGTCGACCGCCTTGCCATTGTGATGGAAAACGGCGAAATGTTTGTCGAAGAGTATACTCTCGTCGCAGTTGCCGACTACGTTTTGTCGCAAACGCCCGGTCCGACCGTGTCGAATCTTTCGTCGTCGCGTGCTCTTCGCGACGTCACTCTGCGTCACGGTTGCACCTATTCAGCCTCTGCCGTCGGCGAGGTAAACGTGGTGACCGAAATGCGTCGCGTCGGTGCCGTTATCGGCGGTGAAGGCAATGGCGGCGTGATTTATCCCGAAAGCCACTGTGGCCGCGACGCCCTCGTTGGCGTGGCTCTCTTCTTGACTCTGCTCGCCAAGAAGGGCAAAACCGTCAGCCAACTCAAGCAAGAGTATCCGCAATACAGCATCGCGAAAAACAAGATTCAACTTACTCCCGATATCGATGTCGACGCTATCCTTGCTGCCGTAAAAGAGCAGTATAAGGCTGAGAAAATTACCGACATCGACGGCGTGAAAATCGACTTCGCCGACTGCTGGGTACATCTTCGCAAGAGTAATACCGAACCGATTATTCGTATCTACTCTGAAGCAAACACCATCGAAAAAGCTAATGAAATTGCCAACCAAATCAAGGCGGTAGTGACCAAAATTACAGG
>JBJEDP010000201.1:0-4984 GCA_051872175.1 Candidatus Limisoma sp. | reverse complement strand
GAGCCGAAGGATTGCGGTGTGCATCGATGGTGAAAGGCATACGCTGCTGTCCGATGGTGAAGCGCAACGTCTTGTAGGGATTCAGCCGCACCCACGCATCTTTCATTTTTATCTCCGATTCGTCACACAAATCTACTTCCATCTTGTATTCCGACCGTCCGACGAGCTTGCCATTCACCGAGAGTCGTGCGTTCCTCACCTCAAAGCGCGAAGCCCCAAGATCGGGCTCATATTCATATTTACCTCTCAAAATACCATGCAACTTTGGCAAATACTCGCTTTGCTTTGCCATTTGTTCCACTTTCCGCTCTACAACACTAAGCCTGTCATCAGTGTCGTCTTGAGCCATAGCGTTTGTAAAGCCTGTAATAAGGAAAACTGCCACAATAAGCAACTTTTCTTTCGCTTCTATTCTCATCAGTAATCTTTAATGTTTGCGCTTTCTTAGCTGCAAAAATACCAACAAGATATAACAAAAATATTACAAAATTGCAACAATATTGTTTCAACAAGCTTCTCGTCGCTCCCGAGAAAGAAGCAAAAACTGCTCGACATGCTCATCGAGCGCAGAAAACGTCCGCATGGCAATATGAGAATATCGCCTGCGGACATTTTTAGTGCAAAATTCTTATGCTTGTGACGAAATCGGCTATTCGGCGCTTTGGTAGTCTAACGGCGGGGCGAAATAGCGCGACATCGATTTGAGATTCTCGCGGTAGCACGGTTCGGCAAACTTGACATCCTTGAAATATTTTTCGTTGATGTCGCTTTGAGCCACTTTCTCGGGCGAAGTCGCCAATGCCGTTGTCGTGCCGTCGACGGTTGCCGTGTAGAGGTTTTCGCTGTCGTTGATGCGCACGGTGAGCGTGCTGCCGGGCTTGACAACAAAGTCGGCGTTGGCAAGGTTTTCCATGTCGAGAGTTATGGTGATTGCGCTTTTGCCGTTCCAAGCGAATGTGTAGGTGTCGGTGCCGTTGGTTACATCATAGCGGTAGCCGATGCGGTCGGTGCCGACGTTGACGGCGGTGTTGAGGCTCTTAATGCGACCGGGGATGCGCGGTGCAACTACCACCTTGCTGTTCAGCATATCGGGACGCACGCCCAAGAACCATTGGCTCCACACGCGGATTTGCTCGGAGTTGCTCCACGACTGCAAGAAGGTGCCTGTGAGGCGTGAGCGCGTTTGCCCGGGGCGCAACCATGCGTCGGCGCATTCCGACAGGCTGCCGATGGCGCCATAGCTCATCGCCTGACGATTCATGTTTTGGAAAAGTTGATATGCTTTGTCTTTTTGCCCGAATTCAATCATGCGCTGCATCGCCATGCCGTTTTGCCAAAGCCAAACGGTACCGTTATGGTATGCGTCGTCTTTGTGGTAGCGATGCCACTGTTCGTGGTAGGGGTGGAAGGCTTCGTCCATTTGGTCGAGCGAGCTTACGCCCCACGGATAAACGAGATGCGACCAGGTAGTGCGGATGTCGGCACGGCGCACGTCGACGTCGTCGACAAGGTCGTAGGCATACATCGTGTTGGGACGAATTTGCGCGTCGCGCGTGCCGTCGGCATTGAGGTGGTCGGTAATCACTCCGTCGGCAATAAACATACTTTGGAAATTCGTTTTGAGACGTTCGGCGGCTTGCGACCAACGGCGAGCGTCGTCAGCCTTGCCAATCATCGTTGCAAGACGTGCGGCGCAGACGAGTTGATTGTACCAGAGTGCTTGAATGTCGGATGCACGGTTGCCGCGCGGCGAGCACGGGCGCACGCCTTGACGCTTTGCGTCCATCCACGTGTCGGCGTCGGCGTGAGTGAGGAAGCCGTTGTCGTCGACATATTTTGCAAACGGCGCATCGGTGGCGATTTTCACCTTGCTATAGATTGCTTTGACGAATGCTTTGTCGCCGGTGTAGCAAAGGTAGTCGTAGACCTGCATCACAAATCGCGGCGTGCCGTCGGTGGTGTTATAGAGAATGCCTTCGAGGTTGAGGCGATTTGGCACACGACCGTAGGTCTCCGATTTGGGGTCGACGTCCATATATTTTGCAAACGATTCGAGGATGTTTTTCGCCACGTCGAACTGTCCGGTGCAGAGGATTGTGCCGGGCATTGATATAAACATGTCGCGTCCCCAGAAGTCGGTAAACCAAGGCAGTCCGGCATAGATGCCCCACCCGCCGTGCTGACGCGTAACGAGTTCGTCGGCGGTAAGGATAAGCCAAGCAAGTGCTTTGCTGTCGTCGACGGCGTTGCGGTCGACGAGTTGCTGCATACGGTCGCGGCGCTCGGTGAGCCACTCGGCTTTGCTTGTGCGAGCTTCGCTTAGGAGCGCTGCCGTTTGCCCTTCCGGAGCGTAGACGGCTACGAAACCGCCGGAAGCAGCCGTCGCGCTGACGACGTTGCCCTCAATCGTCGCTGCACTGCCGTCGAGCGTGGCAAGGCGAACTTCGCCGCCTTTTGATTCACGCGGAGTGAGCAGAGCGTCGGCGTCGGCAGCTGTCGGTGCCGAAATCATGTCGCCGAGCAGCGAAATGCCGATGCGCTCTACGCCTTTCGGGGCTTTTACGTCGAAATAGATAACCTTACGGTAGTCGACAAGCGACATCGTTACGACAATTTTCGCGTCGTTGTGCTTATGGCGGAACACGATGCGGTTGGGATAAGCGTCGCAACGGGCATCGCTACGCGTCAGCCGCACGCCGTCGGCATAGATAGCGAAATCGGCAAAGATGCGATGCGCTTCGATGTTCCATCCGGCATAGTATTCCGAGAAGTTGTCGGTGCCTGTTTTGCCGTAGAAGAATCCCGCCGCTTTATCGCTGTAGGAGTATTCGCGGTCGGAGTTTGCTCGAATCATCAGGTCGTCGAGCGACGTGCCGGCGTGCATTGTCAGTATGCAGCCAAGAGCAGCAAGAGTAAGTAGTTTTTTCATAGGTGTATTGTCAATTTTATGGTTTTTTATAGATTATAGTCAGACCGTCGCGAATCGGCAGAATGACCTTTTCGACGCGCGTATCGGCGGCAACAAGGTCGTTGAAGTTGAGAATCCCGGCAGTCTGCGCATCGAGATGTTTGCCGTAGTCGACCACCTTGCCGTCCCAGAGCGTGTTGTCGGCAATGATGTAGCCACCCGGGGCAACGCGGTCGAACACGAGATTATAGTAGTCGACGTAGTGGCGCTTGTTGGCATCGATAAACACCAAGTCGAACGTCATGTCGAGAGCCGGCACAACCTGAGCGGCGTCGCCGATGTGCAGATGCACGCGGTCGGCGTAGGGCGACGAGAGGAAGCGCTCGCGGATGAAGTCTTCGAGCTCGTCGTCGATTTCCACCGTATGGATTTCGCCGTCGATGAGACCTTCAGCCATAGCGAGAGCCGAGTAGCCGGTGAAAGTGCCCAGTTCGAGAATCCGTTGCGGCTTAATCATGCGGACAAGCATCTTCAATAGCTTGCCCTGCAGATGCCCCGAGCACATCCGCGGACGCAGATGATAGACATGCGTGTCGCGGTTGAGGCGCTTGAGCAGGTCGCTTTCGGGGTCGATGTGCGCAAGTATGTAGTCTTCGAGTTCTTCGGTCATCGCTTAAGGTCCTTCAACGCTTGAATGCCAAGGTTATACACTTCGGTGCCGAATCCGATAATGATGCCCGAACAAACCTCCGAGAGGAACGAGTGACGGCGATATTCATCGCGGGTAAACACGTTGGAAATGTGCACTTCCACCACCGGGACGCGGATAGCGCGAATAGCGTCGGCAATGGCTACCGACGTGTGAGTATAGGCACCGGCGTTGATAACGATGCCGTCGCAGCCCTCAAAACCGTTGGCATGTAGCGTGTCGATGATGTCGCCTTCGTGGTTACTTTGGAAGTAGTCGACCGTAACGTCGCTGTGGCGGCTGCGCACGTCGGCGAGCACCTCGTCGAACGAGCTATTGCCATAGATACCCGGCTCGCGTCGCCCGAGCAAATTCAAATTTGGTCCGTTGATAATCAAATATCTCATAGTCTTGTCTGATTTTCTGCAAATTTAAAAAAACAATCAGACAGTAGCAAGTTTTTGCCGAAAGAGAGAAAACTATCGAACCTGCGCGGAGAGCGTTTTGCCGAGAAATGACGGTAGAGAAAAAACGAAAGAGGGTGTATCAATAAACTGAATTTTGATATACCCTCTTTGCGTGTAGTCCCGAGGGGAATCGAACCCCTATCAAAAGTTTAGGAAACTTCTATTCTATCCGTTGAACTACAGGACCGCGGAATGTGGTTGCAAATTTACGGCATTTTCCTAAAAACGCCAACGGTTTGCGCCACTTTCGCTAAAAGTTATAGCCTACGGAGAAACAGAATCGGTTTTCGCGGTATTTTGGCTGCTCTTTTAACATGTCTGCCATGCCTATCGATGCTGTAAATCCGACGTAGAATTTGTCGATGTTGACTCCTGTGCCGAAATTCCATGCGCAGTCGGCTTGGTTTGCCCCGCCTTCGTCGCCGTAAATATCGTCGCTGTGACCGTCGTTGTCACACGCTTTTGCGGCAAGTCCGATGCGTAGTTCGGGTCCGGTGAAGAAGCTCCAACCGCCGCGGCTGAACACGTCGAAGCGATAGCCGACCATTACGGGTATGGCGATGCCGAATTTTTTGACTTTGAGGTTTGCTTCAATGTCATATTCGTCGAATGCTTTTTCTTTATATGTGTCGCGCCAGAGCATTAATCCGGGCTCTACGTAGAGGTTTTGCCAGACGGGGATGTTGTAGACGCCGCCGAAGGAGAATCCGGGACCTGTTTTGAAGCCGTCGAAGGAGACTTTGCCGACGGAAACGTCCGACGGACTGTTGATGTTTGCGCTTAGACGGAGTCCGAAATAGGCGCGGTTGTCGGGATTGTTGAATTGTGCGTAGCTGCTGAGTGCCACCAGGACTGCAACGGCGAGTAGTAGTATTCGTTTCATTGTTGTAATTTGATTTTTCTATAATAACGTCATTGTCG
>JBJEDP010000200.1:0-5000 GCA_051872175.1 Candidatus Limisoma sp. | reverse complement strand
GCATATCATTATAATCAACCTTGAAGACCGACGAAACAAACCGCTTCGCGATCCGGATGCTCTTCTTGAGTTTATCGACTCAAAATTGACCGACGACAAGATGCACTACATTATGATAGACGAGATTCAGTTGGTTCCGGAATTTGAGGACGTTCTGAACAGTTATCTTGATAAGCCTAATGCTGACGTATATGTCACGGGAAGTAATGCACGATTTCTATCCAAACAAGTGCGAACAGAGTTTGCCGGACGAGGCGAAGAGGTGAGACTGCATCCGCTTACATTCAGTGAATTTACAACAGTTGTCAACAAGGACAAAGCCGATGCGCTAAAAGACTATATGATTTACGGAGGACTTCCGCAGGTTGTCCTAAAAGAATCGCACGAAGAAAAAGTCGAAATTCTTAATGCCTTATTCGAAAATACATACGTAAGCGACATTGTTGCGCGCTATAAAATTCGCAACACTGAAGTCATCGACGAACTGCTCAACATTCTTGCATCATCGATAGGAGGCTTGACGAATCCCACAAAACTTGCCAACACATTTGTAAGTGTTAAGAATGAGAAGGTCAGCCGCAACACAATTGCCAATTATATTGAATACATTTGCGACTCATTCCTTATGGAAAAGGCTTGCAGATATGACATCAAAGGCAAACGATATATAGAAAGCCCGTACAAATATTATTTTACGGATTGCGGACTCAGGAACGCACGGCTCAACTTCCGGCAAGTTGAATACACTCACCTGCTCGAAAACGTAATCTACAACGAACTAATTGCACGCGGCTTTAGCGTCGATGTGGGAGTCGTCTCTAAAACTTGCCAAGACGACAACAAAGTGTCTATCCGCCGCAACTTTGAAGTCGACTTCGTGTGCAACCAAGGTAGCAAGCGCTACTACATCCAGTCGGCTTATCGTATGATTGACGAGGACAAAGTAAAACAAGAAGAAGCATCTTTAAGAAACATCGACGATTCATTCAAGAAAATCATTGTTCTCGGCGAGTATACTCCGGTGTTGCACAATGAATCAGGAATAACAATCATAAGTATTTACGATTTCCTGTTAAAAGAAAACTCCCTGGAATTGTGAGATAAAGTATTGTGATACAGCGTCGGCGGGGCAAAAAATCGCCCTGTCGGCGCTTTTTATATGTGTTTTGCAGAATATTCCGCCGTTTTTGCTTAATTTTGCACCGTCAATTGGCAAAAAAGAAATTTGAAGCGCATACATATATACATAGTGTTGGCGATGATACTGTCGACTACGATATTCGCGCAGCAAACTCCGGTAGACGTACCGCCGAGCGAAGCCGCCGCCGATAGCGACAGTCTGCGCCGCGAAGTGATAGTCGATTCGCTTGCCGCTGTTGAGCACCAACTGCGGTCGAGTCAGCGTATCGATTCGATTCGTAATGCGCTTGCCGGACGTCGACAATTCAAAGACCACAGCCGACGCCCGTCGTTACGCTCCGGCTACGACGACCTGCTACAAGACACTACCCTGCTTACCGACTCCGTAGTGGCTCGCCTCGACTCCATCTCGTCGATTATCGAGCAACTCGATTCAGCCGACCGCGCCGACATCGACACCGTTGCCCCGGTCGACTCCATCGCCGCTACGCCTGCCGCCGACCGCATCAAGCCGGTGATTGTCGACTCGCTCGCCGCCGACAGCCTCCGCCCGACGGCAAGTCCGACGAAGGATAAGAAGCCCAAACACGGACGAATCGTGTGGGAAAAAGTCGACATCGAAGCGCCCGTCGACTTCGTTGCAAAAGACTCGCTGGTGATGATTGGGCAAAATTCGGCATTTATGTACGGCGATGCCAACGTAAAATATCAAGACATCGACCTCGCCGCCGACGAAATGCAGATGGACATGAACACCAGCACGATTTATGCCGTCGGTCGTCCCGACTCGATTGGCGAAATCCAAGGCACACCCGTCTTTAAAGACAAGAGCGGCGACTACGAGTCGAAAACGATGAAATACAACTTCAAAACAGGTCGCGGCTACATCACCGACGTCGTTACCCAGCAGGGCGAAGGCTACCTTACCGGCGGGCAGACCAAAAAGATGGAAGACAACACCTACTACATGGAGAACGGCAAATATACCACCTGCGACGACCACGACCACCCGCACTTCTATATGCAATTGACAAAGGCAAAAGTGACACCGCGCAAAAACGTCGTGTCGGGTCCCGCCTATATGGTGCTCTGCGACGTGCCGTTGCCGCTGGCTCTGCCATTCGGCTACTTCCCGTTCTCGTCGAAATATTCGTCGGGTATCATCATGCCGACTTTCGGCGACGACTATCAGAAAGGCTTCTACCTCAGCGACGGCGGCTACTATTTCGCCATCAACGACTACGTCGACTTGGCGCTCACCGGCGAAATCTACACAAAAGGCTCGTGGGGACTCGCCGCTCAGTCGACCTACCGTAAACGATACAAATTCTCGGGCAACTTCAACATAAGTTTCCTCACCACCGTAACCGGCGACAAAGGCGACCCCGACTACACCAAGCAGAAAAACTTCCGCCTGACGTGGAGCCACTCGCAAGACGCTAAGGCTAACCCCAAGATGACCCTCTCGGCAAGCGTCAACTTCGCCACCAGCGGATACTCGCGTAACGACATCAACAGCTACTACAACCAGTCGTTCACCGAAAACACCAAAAACAGTACGGTCAACATGTCGTACCGCTTCAGCTCGAAGTTCCAAATGTCAACAACGGCATCAATCACCCAACGCACACAAGACTCCACGTTGGCAGTATCGTTCCCCAACATCACGCTGTCACTCTCGCAAGTGGCGCCGTTCAAGCGCAAACGCGCCGTCGGCTCAGAGCGCTGGTACGAGAAAATCAAGATGTCCTACACCGGAACATTCCAAAACAGCTTGACGTCGAAGCAAGACGAGTTCTTCAAAAAGAGCCTCATCAAAGACTGGAGCAACGGTATGCGCCACAGCGTACCCGTGTCGGCAACGTTCACCATGTTCAAATATTTCAACGTGTCGCCGAGCATCTCGATGAACGACCGTATGTATACGAGCAAGGTGCGCCGCAATTGGGACCCCAATGCCTCGGCTGAAGTGCTCGACACCATCTACGGCTTCTACAACGTGTTCGACTTCAACGCATCGCTGACGTTCGACACCAAAATCTACGGTTTCTACACCCCGCTGAAATTCTTGGGCGACAAAATCAAGATGATTCGTTCGGTGATGAGCCCGTCAGTGTCGTTCAGCGCATCGCCCGACTTCTCCAAGCCGTTCTGGGGCTACTACGGCTCGTATAACTACCAAGACGCCGCCGGAAAGATGATTACGAAGAAGTATAACCACTTCTCGAACGGCATCTTCGGCTCGGTGGGCGAAGGCAAGTCGGGTATGGTCAGCGTGTCGTTGAGCAACAACTTGGAGATGAAGGTAAAAAGCGACAAAGACAGCACCGGAATGAAGAAAATTTCGCTCATCGAAAACTTCACCATCTCGCAGTCGTACAACTTTGCCGCCGACTCGATGCGCTGGAGCAACATCAACACGTCGTTGGCGCTGCGCCTGGTCAAGAACTTCAACCTCAACCTGTCAGCCACTTGGGACCCCTACACCTACCAACTCAGCCCGTCGGGAAGCCCCGTGCGCGTCAACCGCACGCGTCTGCAAGCCCACAAAGGATGGGCTAAACTGTCGAGCACCGGCACGTCGTTCAGCTACACGTTCAACAACGACACCTTCAAGAAGAAGAAAAAAGACGAAAACAACAAGGATACCAAAAACGCCGACCCCGACGCCGCTTTGCCGCCCGACGACGGCATTGACGGTATCGACGACCGCAATCCCGACGGCTCGGAGAAGAAAAAAGGCTCCGAACTCGACCTCGACGACGACGGATACGTCAAGTGGAAATTCCCGTGGAGCCTCACCGTGAACTATTCCGTCAACTACGGCTACGGCGAATTCGACAAATCGAAGATGGAATACAAAGGAAAACTGACGCAAAACCTCAGTTTCAACGGACGTATACAACCCACGAAAAACTGGAACTTCAGCTTCTCGGCAAGCTACAACTTCGACACGCACAAGCTGTCGTATATGAACTGTAACATCTCGCGCGACCTCCACTGCTTCACCATGACAGCAAGCTTCGTACCCGTCGGTCCATACAAGTCGTACAACTTCCACATCGCCGTCAAGTCGTCGCTGCTGCGCGACCTCAAGTACGACAAGCGCTCGAGCACTACAAACGGCATCGACTGGTATTAGACCGGATTCCGTAGTTTTTGTATGAATTTTTGTAAAGAATTGAATTTTTCTACTACATTTTGGCTTTTTTATATTAAATTCATTATCTTTGCCCGGACAAGAGCTGATTTAACGACAAAGAAACAAACATTACAAACTTAACAATTGTTTATAATCAAGCTCAATGATTGGGAATTACAAACATAATACCACAATAATTATGAAGAAATTCTTATTTTTCACAATTGCATTTTTACTAATGCCGTTGATAGCATTAGCAAAAGGCGAAGATGAGGTTACCAACTATCAAATCGAAGGCGCCGGCACCGGTGCGCAAGGAACTTATCTCGTAAAAGTTTGGGTAGTGACCGGCAACAAAAAGCTTTCAGACGACATCATCGGACGTTGCGGCGTTCACGGCGTGCTCTTCAAAGGCTTTTCGAACACGGAAACCCGCCAGCACCAAAAGCCGCTCGCAGGCTCTCCCACAGTCGAGCAACAACATGCCGACTTCTTTAACGATTTCTTTGCCGACGGCGGAGAATATCGTAACTACGTACAGGTTGTAAGCAACACGCGCACCGTTGTCAAATCGGGCAAGAAATACAAAATCGGTGCCACGGTGACTGTCAGCAAAGAGCAGTTGCGTCGCGACCTGGAGGCTAAAGGTATTTTAAGAGGACTTAACACCGGATTCTAATGAAAAAACTAATATCACTGGTAGCAGCGCTGCTGGTAT
>JBJEDP010000199.1:0-5030 GCA_051872175.1 Candidatus Limisoma sp. | reverse complement strand
ACACGCCATCCTTATAAATAAGGTCTTTGGTCTGCTGCTCTATCATCGGCGGCATTTCTCCGAATCTCGTTTTTAAGGGCTTATAAAATTTCCCCTTTGCTATTTTTTTCAATTCTCCGCCCGCTACCATTCGACTCAATGCTTTTGCAGCAGCCAATTGCATATCACCGGGCAAGAGTAAGTCGGAATAGTCGAATATCACTCCGTCGCCTATTGCCTCTATGCGCTGTTTTATGGTTTCTGTCGTTTTCATGCTGCAAAGTTAAAAAGTTGCATGAACGACAACGAAAGTGGCGCTGTAAGGCTGCTGACGATGCGATTTTCGACAATCTACATACAATACTCAATAATCGATAAACGATAAACGCGAAACAAAAAACAAGCGAGGAGGACAGCGGTGCCGATTCTCCTCGCTTACCTAATATATACCCGTACGATTATTTCGGAAGGTGGAAAACTGTGGATATTTCTTGCATTTGTTCGTCGGTCATTCCTTTAGGTTGGAAGCCCATCGAGCAAGAATCCTTATAGATGATTGCGCTCTTGGTGAGCGTATCTATCATATCGAATGCTTCCATCACGTTTTCGCCGACGGCAAACACGCCGTGCTTTTCCCACATCACCACGTCGTAGTCGTCGTCGATGGCACGGATTGTGGCATCGGCAAGTTCTACCGAGCCGGGAAGCATATAAGGCACGATTCCGAGTCCGCGCGGGCAGAATGCCTTGGTCTCCGGAATCATACTCCAAAGCAACTTCGTCAGCACGTCCTTTTCGAGGAAGCGGTCGCAATGCGACAGTGCCACCAATTCAATCGGGTGCGTGTGGACCGACGCTTTGTAGGTCGAACCTTTGCCAATCAGATAGTTGTGCACCGAAAGATGCGACGGCAGTTCGGAAGTCGGCATAACCTCGCGGTCGGCAATGATTTCGTAGTGTGCGCAGTCGTCGGTAATGCGGATAATCGAGCCGTTGTCCATCGGATTGCGGGCAAGGTCGCGCATACGACGATTTGTGCCTTTGCAATAGAAGAATTGACCTTTGAGGTGAGGAAGAGTTACGCCAATTGCTTTGGGAGCACCGATTGCCGGCGCTTGACGAAGTGCGTCGTCGACCTGCTCGGTGACGTTGACGGTAATATTGCCACCATTGCGCTCTGCCCAGCCTTTTTGCCAAAGATAGCCGGCAACTTCGGCTACTTGGTATACCTCGCGGGCAAGCGCTGCGTTATTGTCTAAACAAGAATTCATAATAATTACATTTTACGATAATAATTGCGGGAGGAACGACGAAATGATGAGCACCGCCAGACCTGTCAAAAGCACGACAATGGTACGGCGATTGCAGCCTTTCCACTCTTTGAGGATGATTCCCCACACGTTTGAGAATGTTACGTTGAGCGCCATCAAGATGCACCACGAGAACGTCAACAGCGTAGCCGAACCGGTCAGGAAGCCTTTACCCAAACTGAGTCCGAAGAATTGGCTGTACCAGAGCACACCGGCGAGCGCGCAAAAGAGGATGTTGCCGAGGCGGTTGTCCTTACGCGCATAGTCGCCCCATGTGTGATTTTTAGCATTTTGGTAGAGGCAATATGCGGCATTCGACAAGAATCCGCCGAGTGTGACGAGCATCGTTGCTATCAGCGAACTGTAAATCTCGGGAGTGCCTTCGAAATGCAATGCCGAGCCGAATTCGAGGCCGATGTTGAAGCATGCGCTCATCAGACCTGCCAAAACGGCAACGGTTAAGCCTTTAGTGAAGTTAAACTCCTGTTTTTCATCGCTTTTGGCATTTTTCTGACGCATCGAGCCGGCAACGCCGATAACCGAAATACCGATAAGCGTCACGGCAACGCCGATAAGCACCGGCGAGGTGAGCGCCTCTGTATTACCCATAAGCACCGGCCCGAGAATCGTACCCAGAGCAGCGCAGGTGCCGAGCGAGATGCTTTGACCGAGCGCCACGCCGAGATAGCGCATCGACAGGCCGAATGTAAGTCCGCCGACGCCCCAGAGCACGCCGAATAGCGCAGTCATTGCAGCATCACCGGGATGTGCCGCAAGCAGTGCGAAAATCGATTCACCTTCGGGCACGGCAAGCATAGCCCCGACAATCGGGAACACTATCCATGCAAAAACGCCTTGCACGAGCCAGAAACTTTCCCAACTCCAGTGCTTTACCTTACGGATGGGCACGTAAGAGCTCGACTGGCAGAAACTGCCGACGGCGATTATCAAAAGTCCGAAAAGAATTTCCATATTATTCAGTATTTATCGCAGCATACAAGTCGACAGTGTCGGGCTTGCACGCTGCGAGTGTTTCAATTAATTACGTTTAGAGGTGATTTCAGCCTCGTAGCGCTCGATATCGGCGATATATTCTTCGCCGACGGGCACGTTGTTGCGGAGGCAATACATATCCCAAACAGCGCCCCACGGCATTGACTTCAACTCTTCAAGCATAGCAAGACGTTCGAAGCCCTTGTCGGCAGCCTCAAACTTGCGGAGCGATTCGATAGGCTCGAGCAATGCCAAGAGCACGCATTTTTGAGTGGCACGAGCACCGATGATGTATGCGCCGATGCGGTTGATGCTTGCGTCGAAGTAGTCGAGACCGATGTGAACGCGGTCGATGGCGTTGCAGCGCACGATTTCGCGGCAAAGGTCGAGCGTATCGTCGTTCATAATAGTTACGTGGTCGCTATCCCAACGTACCGGACGGCTCACGTGGAGCATCAATTCGGGAACGTAGAGCAACAGCGACGATACCTTGTCGGCAACGCTTTCCGTCGGGTGGAAGTGACCGGTGTCGAGTGTCACGATTTTGTTGTTTTGAGCGCAATAAGCGGTGTAGAAGTCGCTCGAACCGACAGTATAGCTTTCCAAACCGATGCCGAATACCTTCGACTCGAGGCAGTCCTTCATGTTGTCGTATTTTTGAGCGAAGATTTCGTCGAGCGAGTCCTTGAGCAGGCTGCGATAGAGCATACGATTGACCGTGATGTCTTTGCTACCGTCGTGAATCCAGAGATTCATGATACAGGGGTCGCCTTGGCGCTTACCGATTTCCTCAGCCACGGCGCGGCAACGCTTGGTGTGCTCAATCCAGAAATCGCGGATACCCTTGTCGGGGTTAGATAGCGAAAGCGAGCCCGATTTGGGGTGAGAGAACGACGTGCTGTTGAAGTCGAGTTTCATATTGTTTTCCTTAGCCCATTGCATCCAGCTTTCGAAGTGGCGCGGCTCAACTTGGTCGCGGTCCACGCGTTCGCCGGCAAAGTCGCCGTAGATTTCGTGAAGGTTAAGACGGTGCGTGCCGGGAAGGAGAGTTATCACCTTAGCGATATCGGCACGGAGTTCGTCGATGTTGCGAGCCTTGCCGGGATAGTTACCGGTGGCTTGGATACCGCCCGTCAGACTTCCGGCGTTTTCAAAGCCGGCAACGTCGTCGGCTTGCCAGCAGTGGAGCGACAAGTGGATTTCGTTCATTTTTGCGATAGCAGCATCGGTATCGACGCCAATGGCTGCGAAACGTTCTTTGGCGTAAGCATACGCGCGTTCAATGTTTTCAGTTTTCATATTAATAGATTTTAATTGTTATAATTCTTAGTAATTTCAAGGAAACGATTGTAAGCACTATTCCAAGTGTCGCGCTCTGCCGTTGGACTGTATTCAACGAGCTGTACCGAAGCGGCAATAATGGTGCGCACGTCGGCAAGCGACTTCACCTCGGCAGCTGCACGCGCTTGCATGGCGGCATTACCCAAGGCTGTACATTCGGTCGGTCCGGCAAGCACACGGCGTCCGATTGAGTCGCACGTAAATTGGTTGAGCAGAGCGTTTTGCGAGCCACCGCCGATGATGTTAAGGCGTTCGATAGGCATCGGTGCGAAGTCGTCGAGAATCTCAATCACCTGACGATAGCGCAGAGCGAGGCTCTCGAAGATACAACGAGCCACAGCCCCTACCCCTTCCGGCACGGGTTGTCCGGTCGAGCGGCAATAGTCGGCGATTGCGTCGAGCATACTTGTCGGATTGGCAAAGCATTTGGCATCCGGATAGATGAGCGAGCGGAAAGGCTCTGCCTTGGCAACTTCGGCAGCAATCGTAGCGTGGTCGACGTCGACTCCGGCGGTTTTCCATTCAGCGCGACAGCGTTCGAGCAACCACATTCCGCAGATGTTTTTCAAGAAACGCGTTGTTCCGTCGACGCCACCTTCGTTGGTGAAATTTTCGCGGTAGCTGAAGTCGTTGATAATCGGCTCAGCGGTTTCGATGCCCATAAGGCTCCACGTTCCGGAGCTGAGATAAGCATAGCGGTCGTCGGCGGTCGGCACGGCGGCAATTGCCGAAGCAGTGTCGTGTCCCGCCACAGCGATAACGGGCACGGCGCCGAGTCCGGTGAGACGTTGCACCTCCGAGCTAAGCACACCAATACGCGTTCCGGGCATCACAACGGGTGCGAATTGCTCCGGGCGTGCGCCGACAGCGTGGAGAAGCTCTTCGTCGAGCTGCTTTGTCACCGGATTGAGCAATTGCGAAGTCGATGCAATGCTATATTCGGTCACCATTTCGCCCGTAAGCAGGTAGCTTAGTGCGTCGGGCATAAACAGAATCCTGTCGGCGGCGGCAAGTGCCGAATTGTTTGCACGATTCATCGCGTAGAGTTGATAGATTGAATTGAAATCCATCACCTGTATGCCGGTTTTTGCATACACACTACTTGCGGGAATCGTTTTGAAAAATTCTTCGGGCATTCCTGCCGTATGCGGGTCGCGATAGCTCAGCGGAGCGCTTAGCACAGCGCCGTCGGCACCAAAGCACACAAAGTCGACGCCCCAAGTGTCGATACCGATTGATTCGATAGCGATTCCCTGACGCGCCACTGCGGCAAGTCCTTTGATTATCTCGTTGTAGAGATGAAGAATGTCCCAATAGCAATGATTGCGCACCTCGATTATCGGGTTAGCGAAACGGCTGACTTCCTCGATTTCGATTCGTCCGTCGGCTACGCGGCGGAGCATCGTG
>JBJEDP010000198.1:0-5055 GCA_051872175.1 Candidatus Limisoma sp. | reverse complement strand
AGCCGAGAGTTCTGCCATATATTCAAAACGCGGGAACCAACCGTCATAGCGGGCAAAGCCTAATTGGTCTGCGACAAGTTTGCGCATCGGCGCAAAACCGTAAAACTCCGAACGAATTTGGAAATTGTCTTTCAGTTTGAATATCGGTAGAATTCCCAACGACAGATACGAATTAGCGCGGAATGTCGGAATGAATTCACCTTTGCAACTCTCAGTAGGCACAAACGATGCCGAATTGACAAGCGTTGATGTCGTATTGCCGAACGGCTTCTTCGTAGAATACAGAGCATTCCACTTCACTCCGAAAGCGAACACCTTTGACGGGTTAAAATAGTACTGCCCCGACAGTTCCGCTTCGAGCCAACTCATATTTGTATACGGAGTTGCATAAGGCGAATCGTCTGCATGCGACAAATATTTGCGTTTTCCCAAATAGCCCGAAACCGATGCGTTATAATAATGCCCCGACGATGGGTAGAAATCATTGTCAAGCGTATTCTGTGCGTAATTCAATCCGACTTTTCCCAACTTGAAGCGATTTTCGTCGCGCTCGGCATTCGAAAAATCGACTTTGTTGTTTTGAAAAAACAAATCTTTAACGTATCCGTAACCAAACGACAAATCGAACTTGCCATGACGACCCGCGGGTATTGATGTCGTAAGATTGGCATGGTAGTCATAATTTGTAATAAACGACGGCAAATCGTCGAAGAACAAGGTGTTGTCTTCGTGATATTCTTGCTCGGCGGCAACGATTTGCAATTTTTCGGTCATTGGCAACCCTTTCGGCTTGGAAATCTGCACATTTGCATATCCACCGAGATAAGATTGTCCCAACCACCCCATCACTGTCGAACTGAATGAATTGAGATTCATCGTTCGATAGCCGGCAGAAAGGAAAAGCATACTGTTGGCTGAAGATGTTGCATAGCCGCCAATGCCGACACTGAAATCATCCTTGGCGGTAGCTTTCAATGTCATATCGATATGTCCTGTTTGCTTATTATACTTACAAATCGGCAGCAAGTCTTTAATCTTGCCGGTCGTTATAGCCCGATAGTATGATGTCTCAAATTCTTCGACAGTTAAAGGCTTTTTATCATGATTCGTGAACAAGTGTTTTATATAGTCGTGACCGTGTTTACTCAAGCCTGTCACATTGATTGAGTCGAACACGACGTCGGGCACTTTGCTCAGATAGGCATTCCGACGCAATTCCACCGTTGCCGGCGACACTCGTCCTTGAATGCGCGACTTGATGGAGTCCATATTGTCGATGGCAACCTTATATCCCTTGGCAAATACTTCTTTTGCTTTAGGGAAATCGAGCAAACCTGTGCCTTTCAAATAGACGTGCAATTTAATGCCTTGCTCCTCCGGCAGGTCGTAATTGTCGTCTTGAATAACCATCGTTTCCAACTGTGTAACCAAATTACCCATATCGACCGGCTCATGAGTGGTAACATCGACGCCGATAATGATGTCGGGAGCAAAGTCTTCGCGCATAACGTCGACCGGAAAATTGTCGTAGATACCGCCGTCGAATATCGGCACTCCGTTTCGCTCTATCGGCTTGAATGCCACGGGAAAAGTCATCGACATACGAATCGCATCTCCGAGATTTCCATCGCGAAGAACGATTTTTTGCTTATTGAAAACGTCAGACGCCACGCAGCGAAACGGGATAAACAATCGGTCGAAATTTTCCTCGCAAGCTGCAGTATGACAAGTAAATAATTTCAGAAAGCCGAGATTCATAGGCAGCGGATTTATGAAACTTTCCGGCAAAATGTTTGCCGTCATGGAAGTAGAATCACGGCCACCGATGTCGAACGACACAACGGCAGGGGTTTTCTCCGGTTTAAGATAGTAGAAAGTTTTTGTTTTGTCGATCTTGCCGGTCGACCACGAAGAGAACTCCTCCGAAAGAATCAATTCTACCATCTGTTCGGGCGTGTAACCCGCAGAATAGAGTCCGCCCACAATTGCCCCCATCGACGTTCCGGCAACATAATCGATAGGTATACCGTTTTCTTCCAATGCCTTTATGATGCCGATATGAGCAATGCCCTTCGCTCCGCCTCCGCTAAGAACGAGTCCTACCGATTGGCGCTCCGTGGCTTGTGCGTCAAATACTGACAACAGGCACAATATACCTACCAACCATGTTCTAATAGTTGCCATCTGTCGGGTCGCTAATAAACGAATCTTTGAATCCCAAGAAATAGAGCACACCGTCGATGCCAATCGTAGAGATGCTTTGTCGTGCAGTTTGTTTGACTTTCGGCTTTGCGTGGAAGGCAATGCCCAACCCTGCTACCGTTATCATCGGCAGGTCGTTGGCACCGTCGCCGACGGCTATCGTTTGTGCAATGTTTACGTTCTCGACCTGCGCAAGCAATTTCAGCAATTCCGCCTTGCGTTGTCCGTCGACAATATCTCCGACATATCGTCCGGTGAGTTTACCATCGACAATCTCAAGTTCGTTAGCATAGACGTAGTCAATGCCGAATTTGTGCTTAAGATAGTTACCGAAATAAGTAAATCCACCCGAAAGAATGGCAATCTTAAATCCCACACGCTTCAAAACGGTCATCAGACGTTCGACACCTTCGGTCATCGGCAGATTTTCGGCAATCTCGCGCATAACAGACTCGTCAAGCCCTTTCAAAAGAGCTACACGCTCCTTAAAACTCTCGCAGAAATCAATTTCGCCGCGCATGGCTCGTTCGGTTATGGCACGAACTTTTTCGCCTACGCCGGCGCGCTCGGCAAGTTCGTCAATCACTTCTGTTTCTATAAGAGTGGAATCCATATCGAAACAAATCAAGCGACGGCAACGTCGATACATTGTGTCTTTTTGCAGCGAAATGTCGAATTCCAACTTATTCGCAAGGCTCATAAATTCCGATTGCATTTCGGCATAGTTCAGCGGATTGCCACGAACCGAAAACTCGATACAGCCTTTAGATTTCGGCTCCGTCATTCCCTCCAAAGGCATACGCCCGGTAAGTCGCTGTATGGCATCGATGTTCAACCCCTGACGAGCGATGACATCTGTAACCGAGGCTATTTGCTGTGCAGAGATATGGCGTCCCAAAAGCGTTATGACGTAACGATTCTTTCCCTGACGATGCACCCAATTGGAATATTCTTCAATAGGTACCGGCGAGAACCGTATATTAACTCCAAGTTCGGAGGCTTTAAACAACAATTCTTTTAAGATGTTCCCGCTTTTGTCGCTATCCGTTTTAAACAAGATGCCTAGCGAGAGTGTGTGATGGATGTCCGCTTGACCGATGTCGAGCACGTCTGCTTCATGCTTTGCCAATATGTCGGTCAAAGCTGAAGTTACTCCCGGTTTATCCAATCCCGAGATATTTATCAAGATTAATTCAATGTTGTTCTCCATATGATTCAGTTTCATGGTTCAAATTTACTGATTTTTTGCAAACAATCCCCGATTTTACGAAAAAAGTTATCGCAAATTGCCAAGTTTTCCCTTTTTACAACTTGTTTATGTTTGATTGCGTTTGTATATTTGCAAAAAAATAAAGAATGAAGAATTATGCGATTTTTCGGTTTGTCTGCATCGTTTTGTTATGGGTTGCTCTTTGTGTAATCCTAATAATCAAACGAGGAGTTGATTTTATGGCGGTTTTTTCAATAATTGCCTCCGGAATAATTGTATTTGTACCGCTATACAAGAAATACAAAGAGGGGCGCTATAATAAATAGAACTACGTTTTGGACACGACATTCAAAAATAAATATCCCATATTGTCGCAAATAGGGTCGCCCGACGATTTGAAGCAAATAGATGTTCACAAGTTGCCGGAAGTTTGCGCAGAATTGCGCCGTTTTCTCATCAACAATCTCTCGATGCATCCCGGGCACTTTGCTTCGAGCATGGGTGCCATTGAGCTGACCGTAGCACTCCACTACGTGTTCAACACACCGTACGACCGAATCGTCTGGGACGTCGGACATCAAGCTTATGCGCACAAATTGTTGACCGGGAGGATTGCCGATTTCCACACGATTCGCACGCTCAACGGCCTTAGCGGATTCCCGAATCCCGAAGAAAGCGAATACGACAGTTTCATTGCCGGACACGCTTCCAATTCGATTTCGGCAGCATTAGGAATGGCTGCAGCCGCAAAAATGAAAAACGAGAATCGCCACGTGCTTGCCGTTATCGGCGATGCGTCCATCTCGGGAGGTCTCGCTTTCGAAGGCATCAACAATGCCGCCGCAAGCAAAAGCAACATTCTGATTGTGCTCAACGACAATGATATGTCAATCGACCGCAACGTCGGCTCGTTGAACAAATATCTTGTCAACATCACGACGTCGAAGAGCTACAACACGTTCCGCTACAAGACTTACAAAGCATTGAAACGCCTTCACCTCATTGACGAAAAGCATCGTGGCGTTATTCTTCGCTTCAACAACAGTATAAAGTCGTTTATTTCCAAGCAGCAAAACATATTCGAAGGTCTTAACATCCGTTATTTCGGACCCTATGACGGGCACGACATCGAACGAATTGTCAGAGTGTTTCGCGACATAAAAGACATGGAAGGTCCGAAAATTCTGCACCTTCGCACCACAAAAGGGAAAGGATACGAACCGGCTGAAGAAGACCCGTGCACATGGCATGCGCCGGGTAAGTTTAATCCCGAAACCGGCGAAATCATCAAGTCGAACAGCAACGGTATACTAAAGTATCAAGACGTTTTCGGCAAGACACTCGTAGAACTTGCCGAGAAAAACGAAAAGATTGTCGGAATAACGGCAGCAATGCCCACTGGCTGCTCGATGACATACATGCAAAAGGCTTTTCGTAAACGCACATTCGACGTAGGCATCTCCGAAGAGCATGCCGTTACCTTTAGCGGCGGACTGGCAAAAGACGGTATGATGCCGTTCTGTTGCATCTATTCATCGTTCTTGCAAAGAGGTTACGACGAAATAATCCATGACGTAGCAATACAAGATTTGCCCGTAACTTTCTGCATCGACCGAGCCGGAATCGTCGGCGAAGACGGCGTT
>JBJEDP010000197.1:0-5108 GCA_051872175.1 Candidatus Limisoma sp. | reverse complement strand
TTATCAACGTATGAAGTCACGACACTCTCTATATATATTATTTACGCTCGTTGCCGCATGGATTTTCTACTCCTGTGCAAGCATCGGCAACCCCGAAGGCGGCCCACAAGACAAGATGCCGCCGATTTTCGTAAAAAGTTCGCCGGAACCCAACGAAGTGAACTGCAAAAAGAACAAAATCGAGCTTACTTTCGACGAAATCGTGCAACTGAAAGACCCGTCGAGCAAGATTGTAGTCTCGCCGGCACAGACCGAAATGCCAAAAATGAGCGCCGCCGGCAAGAAGGTGACCATCGAACTCGTCGACACCCTTCTGCCAAACACCACATATACAATCGACTTCTCAAACTCTATTCAAGACAATAACGAAGGAAATCCGCTCGAGAATTTCGCCTTTGCGTTTTCGACCGGAGAGGCTATCGACTCGCTGAGAGTGTCGGGCATCGTGCTCGATTCGCGCAGCCTCGAGCCTCAGCAAAACGTCATCGTCGGGCTGCAAAGCAACATGAGCGACACCGCATTTACAAAGGTTAAACTCGAACGCATCGCCCGCACCGACAGCCGCGGCCGCTTCATTGTGCGCAACGTTCGCCCCGGAAGCTACCGCGTGTTTGCAATCAACGACCTCGACCGCGACTACAAATTCGGAAACCCGACCGAAGACATCGCCTTCTACGACAGCATCGTCGTACCTTGGTGCCGTCCCGAAGCCGTTGCCGACACCGCCTTTGCCCTCGACGGCAAGACCGTCGACAGCGTCAGAACGGTCAACAAAACCAGATTCTACCCCAACGACATTCTCCTGTCGATGTTCAACGAAAATCGCAAATCGCAATATTTGCAAAATAACAGTCGCATCGACTCAACGCGCCTCAGCATAATCTTTGCCGCGCCGAGCGACACGCTTCCACATCTCGAAATCGTCAACAAGCCGCAGCCCGACAATTCGTGGTACACCCTCGAACGCTCCGCTCACAACGACACGCTCACCTACTGGATTCGCAGACCCGAACTCGTCTCGTCCGACACGCTAAACGTGGCGCTCCGCTACCTCAAGACCGACTCCACCGACAACCTCTCGTGGACGACCGACACGCTCCGATTCAACTTCCAGCGCGTAAAACCAAAAAAGGAGAAAAAGAAAAAAGACGAAGTCGAAGACACGCTGCCGAAATTGCAATTCCTGTCGCTTTCGCTGCTCAGCGGCGGCACACAGGAAGTCTACGCCCCCACGACCTTACAATGTCAGGAACCGATTGAGCGCCTCGACTCAGCCGCTTTCCATCTCGAGATGAAACAAGACACGCTCTGGACCGACATCACCGACTATCGCCTGGCTTATCGCGACACAACCCTCGACCGCCGCACACTCCAGATACGCCACAAGTGGGAGCCCGGCGCACAGTACCGATTGCGCATCGATTCGCTCGGAATAACAAACATCTACGGCGTGTTCAACAAAGACTACGAAGCTACCTTCAACGTGCGCAAACTCGAAGAATACGGCAACCTGATATTCAACATCCCCGCAGCCGGCGATAGTGCCGTCGTCGAACTGCTCAACTCGAGCGATTCGCCCGTGCTCGCCGTGCCCGTTCGCGGCGGTAAAGCGGAATTTATCAACATGCTGCCCGCAAAATATTACGCGCGCCTCTACTTCGACCGCAACCGCAACGGCCAATACGACACCGGCAACTACGCTCAACGCCTCCAACCCGAAGAAACTTACTACTATCCCGGCGTGGTCAACCTCAAGAAAAACTGGGACGTAGAGCAAACTTGGGACATCTACGCAACCGCCGTCGATGCTCAAAAACCGGAAGAAATCAAGAAGAACAAGCCAGAAAAGAAGAAATGGGAAACCGAATCTGATAAAAACAAGAAATCGGAATACGGCGACGAAGAAGACGAGTACGGCGACGGCTACGACGAGTATGGTAACCCGACAGGCTACGGCTCGGGCAACAGCAACAGTTTCAACTCGCAAAAACTTCGCTCCCTCGGCTCCGGAATGCGCACGCGATAACCCCAAATACAGCCCGACGACGTCATTTTGTTCCTTCAACGAAATATTACGTTCCTTAAACGTAATACATAGCATATGAATTAGGTCTATCTTTGTAGCGTCGACACAACCATTGCGTCGGCGCTACATTCTTTATGTGAAACCTAAATTTATAGTAAAAAAACAATTACTTCTCTCATCTTATGCGCGACAGCGACAACAGCATCAAATACGACAACGGCAAAGTCCAAGAAAATGTGTCGAACGTGTTCGGAAAAGAGTTTTCGAACATCCACGCAAGGTAGTCGTTGCCGGCAAGCAAACGCTTAACCTCCACAATCTTAGCCTCAACAGCCGACGATGCAAATATACAAAATCCCCACCGAAAAACCACCCCTAATCGAAAAAACTGCTGCAAACAACAGAATTTTCGATTAGACATTTGGCAGTTCAGAAAATAAACTTAACTTTGTAATCGAAAACTTTGTTGAAAACATCACAATTTTCGATTAGCAACATGATACAGCGCAATAAATATTTGAACGAACTTGTTTCCTTGCAAGGAAACGGTATGATAAAAATTATAACAGGTATGCGCAGATGCGGAAAGTCATATCTGTTGTTTAATATCTTCGCGTCATATCTTGAAGAACAAGGAATAGCTCCCGAACGAATTATCAAGATTAACCTTGAAGACTATAAGAACCGGTCTTTGCGTAATCCGGATAATTTGTATTCCTACGTAGAAAATCGTATTGCAGACGACAGAGTGCATTACATATTATTAGATGAGGTACAGCTGATTGACCATTTTGAAGATGTGTTGAACGGTTTCCTAAATATGCAACACTTAGAAGTATACGTTACAGGCAGCAATGCAAAATTCCTATCCAAAGATATCATAACGGAATTTAGAGGGCGCGGTTATGAGATAAAGATGTATCCTCTGAGCTTCCGCGAATTTATGTCGGCATATAACGGCTCCTTTCAAGCCGGATTGAATGAATATATGCTATATGGGGGGTTGCCGCAGATATTGTCGTATGCAACAGAAGAACAAAAGACAAAATTTCTGAAAACCTTATTCGATGAAACCTATATTAAAGACATCAAAGAACGATATGCTATACGCAAAGATGACGACCTGGAGGAACTAATCAATATACTGGCATCAGGCATCGGTGCTTTGACCAATCCCAACAAGTTAGCAAATACTTTTCACAGCGAAAAGAAATCAGCTATATCATACGACACCATAAAAGATTACATAGACTTTCTGTGTGATTCTTTTCTTGTAGAAAAGTCAACCCGCTACGACATAAAAGGGAAACGATATATCAACTCTCCATATAAATACTACTTTATGGACTTGGGACTTCGTAACGCACGAATCAACTTTCGACAATATGAGAAAAGCCACCTTATGGAAAATCTCATATACAATGAAATGAGGGTAAGAGGATTCAACGTAGATGTCGGCACCGTGCCCACTTATATAAAGAATGAGGAAGGAAAGCCTCAACGCACCAATTTGGAGGTGGATTTTGTCTGCAATTTGGGAAGTCGCCGATATTACATCCAATCGGCTTTCAGAATGGAGTCTGAGGAAAAAATAAAGCAAGAACGGGCTTCGTTGATAAAGGTAGATGACTCATTCAAGAAAATTATAGTCCTCGGTGAAGAATGTCCGATAACGCGCGACGAGCAAGGAATTACAACGATTGGAATATATGATTTTTTATTGAAAGAAAATTCGTTAGAACTATAGTCGAGAGACTCCTTGGCGTTGAGCGAATAGACGGAAATCGGTTGTTTGTAATCAAGTTCGCGCCGAAAAACCACCCCTAATCGAAAAAACTGTTGCAAACAACAGAATTTTCGATTAGCGTTAAAATACCCTAAAATCCGCCGACCTGTAATATTTATATTATTGATTGTGAATCTATTATGTGTTTTCTAAAATTATTCATCACCATTTGCGGCGAATAGTTGGCATAGCAATAGCGGCAGAGGTGCTGGCAAGTATTGTAGGCTCCGATGTCTTTTGAGAGGATGCAGCCGCACAGTTTTCGCTGACCGCTATCCGGCTTTGCTCGTTGCAAAAAAGTTTGCAGTTCGGCATCATCAGGCGAACGGCGTGCTATCAACGCAGGGTCAATGCAGCGATTATGCTCTATGCCAAATTCTTCCAAATCAACAGCCTCTGCACAAGTGGCAAGCCGAAACGGCAGCCTCATATCCGCAAGCCGGCGAGCAAAAGTCAGCATCTCTTCCGTATTCCACTCTCGATAATTTACTCCCATGGCTCGAAGATTGCGTGCCACACTGCGATAACCGGCAATGTCAGCAAAACTTAATACAAACTTCTCCGTATAGCATTTCAGTTGCTCCACAATGGCTGAAATCCTATGCAAAAGCAATTCCGGCGAGATTTTATCCGTAAGAATCAGCGGGTCAAACCGCCAAACAACGCTCCCCACGCCATATTTGTCAACGATTCTTTTAAATGTGTCAATTCTTTCGGCAAGCCGAGGCACCCCCGGTTCTAACTGCTCTTCATCGTAGTCATTGAGAGTGTATTGAATATAGAAGCCAATGCCTTTTTCTTGCAGAATAGGCAAATAGGGAATTAGCGGTTTCGGATTCTTTGACCAAAACACCACAAAACGTGTGTTTGCAAACGACACATAACTATCCTTCCCATTAAAAGGATTTCGCCACATCAGATATCCCTTTTCAAGGCGATTGAAGAACCAATCAGCATAAAAAGCAGGAATATCCGTAGCCCTACTTGCCGACACTATCACCGGAGCAATAGCCTCAACATCAACGCCTTGTTCATTACGAATAACAATCTTCTTATGTGCCATATTGCATCACTTGCTTAAAACTTTCTGCAAAGTTACTAAATAGATGGGCAAAATTCGAGCACATGTCTGCTAAAAACAAAAATCGCCGGCATTTCTGTCGGCGATTTCCATTTCCGTGATCCGAGTGCGGTCACAAAAATTTTCATAGTCAGTTGTGCCACAGAGAGTTATGGAAAGTGTTTTTGTGGTACTGTACCACAATTTGTGGTACACTTTGACCTTTAGGGGTCAAA
>JBJEDP010000196.1:25388-26840 GCA_051872175.1 Candidatus Limisoma sp. | reverse complement strand
GGCGTGATTTTGAATTTCGTTGAAATGGTTGTAACTTTGTGGTCGCAAAACGAATCGACAGATTTATGGACAGAAAAGAGTTTGAGATAATGGCGCCTGTCGGGTCGTGGGAGTCGCTCTACGCGGCAATCCAAGGCGGCGCCGATGCTATATATTTCGGTATCGAGGGCTTGAATATGCGTGCTCGTTCGTCGATAAATTTCACCATCGACGACCTTCACGAGATTGCGCGCGTATGCAACGAGCACGGGCTGAAGAGTTATCTGACGGTCAATACGGTGGTCTACGACGAAGATATCGAACTGATGCACCACATCGTCGATGCGGCTCGCGAGGCGAAGTTGACGGCTATCATTGCCAGCGATATGGCGGCAATCACTTACGCACGTCAAATCGGCGTGGAGGTGCATATCTCAACGCAATTGAACGTGTCGAATTCGGAGGCATTGCGCTTCTATTCGCAGTTTGCCGACGTTGTGGTTCTGGCGCGCGAACTCAATCTCGACCAAGTGTCGGGCATCTACAACACGATATGCCGCGAAGGCATCTGCGGTCCGCACGGCAATCCGGTCCGCATCGAGATGTTCTGCCACGGCGCGCTGTGTATGGCTGTTTCGGGCAAATGCTATCTGAGCCTGCACGAGATGAATTCGTCAGCCAATCGCGGCGCTTGCACGCAGATTTGTCGGCGCGGCTACGAGGTGACCGACCTCGAAACCGGCGACCAATTGGCTGTCGACAATAAGTATATTATGTCGCCTAAAGACCTGAAAACCATACATTTTCTGAATAAAATGATAGATTCGGGCGTTCGCGTGTTCAAAATCGAAGGACGCGCTCGCGGTCCGGAATATGTGCGCACGGTGGTGCAATGCTATAACGAGGCGATTTGTGCATATCTCGACGGCACTTACGGCGACGAGAAAATCGCCGACTGGGATGCTCGACTGGCGAAGGTGTTCAATCGCGGCTTCTGGAACGGCTACTATCTCGGGCAACGCTTGGGCGAATGGACGTGGAAGTACGGCTCGTCGGCGACGCGCGTAAAGGTCTATGCTGCAAAGGGCGTGCGCTACTTCTCGAACATTCGCGTTGCCGAATTTCTGATGGAAAACGGCGAACTCCACGTTGGCGACGAGGTGGTAATCACCGGTCCGACTACGGGTGCGATTATTATGAAGGTCGAGGAAATCCGCGTCGACCTTAAGCCGGTCGAAAAGGCTGTAAAAGGCGACCGATTTTCTATCCGCGTCGACGAAAAGGTGCGCCCCAGCGACCGTATGTTCGTCTGGAAGGAGAAATAGGGAATAGGAAATAGGGTGTAGGAAATAGGGAATAGGAAATCGGGAATCTGAGACTTGTGAGCAGGTTCCCGGTTTCCGATTTCCGATTCCCGGTTTCCGATTTCCGATTTCCGATTTCCGATTTCCGATTTCCGGTTCCCGATTCCCG
>JBJEDP010000196.1:0-25288 GCA_051872175.1 Candidatus Limisoma sp. | reverse complement strand
TTTCCGATTTCCGATTTCCGATTTCCGATTTCCGATTTCCGGTTCCCGATTCCCGGTTTCCGGTTTCCGATTTTCGATTTTCGATCTCCGGTTCCCGATTTTCGATCTCCGGTTCCCGATTTCCGATTCCCGGTTCCCTTATTTCAAGTACGTGTTGAGGTAGTCGACAACGTGCGGAATGACGATTGAGTCGTAGTCGGTGGTGCTGCCGCCCATAGAGCCGAAACTGCCGAGGTTGTCGGCGTTGAAGCCGTGGTTTGCGCCGTCGATGGTTACGAGCGTTGCGTCGGGGTAGGTTTCGACCGCTTTTTCTGAGTATGAAATTTTCACAATCATATCTTGCGAGCCGTGCAAGATGAGCACTTTTCGCGCGAAAGTGCCGATGTTGGCGTACACGTCGTAACCGCGCATCGAGTTGCAGAACGCTTCGCTATAGCCCATACTTCCGAAACTTCCGCCGCCGAATTGGTCCATCATAGCCACCAAGTCGGGGATGTTGAACGCCGGGTAGAATAGGATAAGTCCGGCGATTTCGAGCGAGCTGTCTTCGGCGGTAAGTGCCGACACCAATCCGCCCATCGACGAGCCGAGCAAGCAGATTCGGTCGGCTTTGACGCCGGGATTAGTCTTGAGCGAAGCAATCACCGCTTTGAGGTCGTCGACTTCGGTAAACGGGGTCATTTCGTCGGTCGAGCCGCCGCTGCGCGAATCGTCGCAAGCGCCGCAGAAGTCGAATGCGTAGGAGCAGAAGCCTGCCTTAGCCACAGCCGTTGCGTAGGCGTTCATGGCGTCGGCGGTGAGGTTTGCGCTGTGGCAGAGAATCACCGTCGGGAGACTTTCGTCGGCGGCAACTGATGCCGGACGATAGAGTTTGCCGTAGATGTCGAGGTCGTTGCGCATGCAATGCAGTTCGCTGACGGTTACTTCGTCGTCGGCGGGTGTTTCGACTTCGGCGGGGAAGAATTTGATGTTTTTCAGTTCGCTGACTTTGTATTCAATCGGGTCGCCCGATTTGGGGTAAATCACCATAGTCTGCGCCTCAGCGAACAGGAGGGCGAGACATGCGATTGCGAGAGTTGCAAGACGTTTCATAATATACTGTTATTATAGTTTACTTTCGATAAGTTTTTCGGCTATCATCCAGTCGACGGGCGTGTCGAGGTCGACGCTTCGTTCGGCGGGCATTATAGACATTCTCCGGCGTTTGAAAGCCGACAGCGGCATTTGCCGCAGCGACTCGACGTTGATGACGTAAACGGCGCCGTTGTATTCCCACACCTTCGGCGCATCTTGTCGTCGCGTGTAGCCACCGTCGCCTTTCGAGATGTGCAGGAAGCCGTCGCTGTCGGTCTCGTAGCAGTTGTAGTAGGGGTTTGACGCGGCTTCTTTGACGGTAACCACCATGTCGATGTCGGGCGAATAGAGAGCCAGCGTGGCGCGCACGTCGTCGGCGGTGCGCATGGGCGACGTCGGTTGAAGCAGCACAAGCGTGTCGTAGTCGATGCCGCGGTCGCGGTAGAAGTCGAGCGCGTGGATGAGCACTTCGTAGGTTCCGCAGGTGTCGGTGGCGAGGCTTGCCGGACGCAGAAACGGCACGTTCAGACCCATACTTTCCGCCGTGCGGGCGATTTCAGGGTCGTCGGTGGTCAGGCAGATGTCGGCGTCGTCAGCCAATTGACGGGCAACGTCGATAGAATAGCCAATCAACGGCTTGCCTGCCAGGGGTTTGATGTTTTTGTGCGGGATGCCTTTGCTGCCGCCGCGAGCGGGAATGACGTATAAAGTTTTCATTGATTTATGTCGTAAAAAGGTTTGACGAGAATGCCTTCGAGAGGCGTTTCGGCGATTGCTTTGACCATTAGGTCGAGCGTGTCGGGCTTTTCGTAGGGGTTGACGATGGTTTTAGCCTTGAGTTGCATCTCGTGCGAAAGCACAGTGGCGAGTCCGCTTACGATTTCCCGACGCGACGTGCCGCAGTCGACGACCGATTCGGCGGCGATGCGACCGCGCTGGCGGATGCCGATGTTGAGCGTGGGAATGCCCGACGAGGGTACTTCGACGATGCCGCTCGACGAGTTGCCCACAACGGCGGCTACAAGGCGCAGTGCTGACAGATAGCGACGCATGCCCAGCGAAGTAAAGGCTGCGCAGCGATGACGGTTGCGGTCGACGTAGTCGTTGATGAGGCTGATGATTCGGCTGCTTTGCGTGTCGTTGTTGGGGTAGGTGAAAATCACTTTGTAGTCGGGATAACAGTCGAGCGCAGCCAGCAGATTGCGGCATTGGTCGACGGGCGATTCGGCGTCGAGCGTAGCCGGGTGGAAGGTTACGAGCATCGATTTGCGGGGGATGTCGGTGCCGAGGCTTTCTTCGAGTTCGGCGGCGGTCATCAGCGGAACGTGGCGAATGTTGTAGACTCCGATAGCGCCGGTGTTGATGACGCGGCGCGGGTCTTCGCCGAGTTGGACGACGCGACGGCGGTAGGCTTCGGTTTCGACCAGGTGGATGTGGCTCATCTTGGTGATGGCGTGACGTATGCTTTCGTCGAAAGCACCTTCGCTGATTGCACCTCCGGCGATGTGTACGATGGGAATGTGCATCACCAGAGCCGCGCTTGCCGTGGCGAGCATCTCGAAGCGGTCGCCGAGGATGACGAGCACGTCGGGTCGCAGTTCGGCGAACGCCTCCGCCATACCTTTGAGGCACTGCGACATAGCCGTTGCCGTGGCTGTCTGCCCTTCCGCATCGGTGTCGATGGGCACGCGGCGCGTCACGGTCAGCCCGGCGTCGAGAATCTCTTGGACGGTGTTGCCGAATTTCGCCGACAGGTGCATATTTGTAGCCACGATTTGCAGGCAGACATCGCTTCGTGCGTCGAGCGCCTTAGCGATTCCGCTGAGCAACCCCCAGTCGGCGCGAGTGCCGGTGACAATGCATACTTTTCTCATATTTCAATAAGTTCGTCGTAGCCGAAGTCGCGAATAGCCTTAGTGCCAATCACCTCGTCCCAACGCATGGGCGAAATGCCGTTGCCGGGGCGTTTTACGGTGATATTTTCTTCCGAGAGCACCTCTCCGGCGGCAATTGGTCGCGCGGCGACGATGCTTTTTCGAGCCACCACAATGTTCGGGCGCTCCGACGGCGAGACGTGCTTGTCGGCGTCGCCCAGCGCCGATTCGATGTTGCGAATGGCGTCGACCATCGCTTTGAGTTCGTCCGGCTCGAGACTTGCCTTATGGTCGGGACCGGTCATATTGCGGTCGAGCGTGAAATGCTTTTCGATGACTTCCGCGCCGAGCGCCACAGCCGCGATAGGCACTTCGATTCCGCGTGTGTGGTCGCTATAGCCCACGCGCACGCCCAGGCGGTCGCGGATGTCGAGCATCGCGCGCAGGTTGACGTCTTGCATCGGCGTGGGATACTGCGTGTTGCAGTGGAGCACGATGATGTCGTCGCGGTTGAGTCCGCCGCGGGTAAGTACGTTGAGCGCCTGCTCGATTTCGTCGATTTCGCTCATTCCGGTCGACATAATCACCGGTCTGCCGAGCGCGGCAATCTTGCGCAGATAGGGTAGGTTGGTGATTTCGCCCGACGGTATCTTGTAGTAGTCCATAGCGAGTGGCTCGAGAACGTCGATAGAGACCAAGTCGAACGGCGTGCTCAGAAATCCGATGCCCATCATGTCGCAATAGTCTTTCAACGGCTTGTAGTCGGTAAGCGGCAAGTGGATGGCTTTGCACATCTCCAACTGACTTTCAGCCTCTCCGGTAGTTTCTTTTTGGTATTCGGCTTTCGGCGCGAATGTCGAGATGACCAATTCCGGCTTAGCCGTCTGAAATTTTACGTAGTCGGCTCCGGCACGGCATGCAGCGTCGACCATGTCGAGCGCAAGTTTGAAATTGCCGTTATGGTTTACGCCGGCTTCTGCTATGATGATTGTTCGTTTCATATCCCGTCAGTTTGTTTGCAAAGTTACAAGTCAAAACGAGCGCAGGCAAATTTTTCGCCGAAAAACTTGTCTCGGTTTACAAATAGATTAGCGTTTCCCTTGCAGAATATGTTATAATTCTATATAAAAACGGCTCCTTTTGCTACGAAAATTCCGCGTAATAAAATTTTCACAATGAATATTTTGTAAGTTGATTTTTTATTTTTATTTTTGCGCAAAAACCTATAAACTTAATATTTTCGTTATGAAAAAATTTTTACTTTCTACAATGGCTTTAGTAGCCGCAATGACAGTCAGCGCTTCAACTGCAACGTTTGACTTCGCTAATTGGGACCCTGCTTTTGCTAATGCAGAGGCGATCACTGAATTAACAGTGGATGGTGTCAAAATCACGTTCAATCAGGGTGAAAACTCAAACGCTCCTAAGTACTACACTTCCGGAACTGCAGTTCGTTGCTATGCAGGTAACACAATCACAGTAACCGCTCTTAATGATGGAACGCTTATGAATGTTGACTTTGTTCTTGCAAGCGGAACTTACAACGTGGCAGATAATGATAATGCTTACACAGTGACTTCAGGTACATTCACAGCCGACCCGGTAGAAGCAAAAACTGCGTCATGGACAAACGCGCAAGGTGCCTCGGAGGTTACAATCGGTATTAAGAACGAAAAGAATTCTGCCGATTCTTATCCTCAATTACGCATTTGCTCTATCACAGTAGAATATATCGGTGGTGCTGTCGCTCCTCCTACCAAGTGCGAAACTCCGAAATTCAGCGTAGCTGAAGGTACTTACTATTCGCCTGTAAATGTTGAACTTTCGACAACTACCAGCGGTGCAACAATCGTCTACACTCTCGACGGTGGTGCTGAAACTACTTACACAGAGGCAATCGCTATTTCTGCAATTGGTTCGCACACTTTGACAGCTTATGCAAAGGTTGACGGTCTCGACAACAGCGACACAGCAACTGCAACTTACGAAATCGCAGCACCTGTAGAATGCGGTAGCATCGACGAATTCATCATGGAAGGCGAAGCTCAAGCATCGACTTCTGTAGTTTACAAGTGGACATTCCCCGTAACCGTTGTAAAACAAATGCCGGCGTACACTTATGTTAAGGATGCAAATGATGGCGTTATGCTTATCTACGGCAACAAAGTTCCGGCTTACAACGTAGGCGACGTAATCCCGGCAGGTATCCAAGGTAGCTTCGTTAACTACAATGGTCTTTACGAAATGTCTTATCCCGACGAAACAACATTTGCTGCAGCAACCTCGAAAGTTTCTGTTCCCGACTTGGTTATGAAGCCCGGCGACATCACAGCTGCTGACATGAACAAGGTTGTTTACCTCGACAACGTAACTTTGACAGTTGCCGACAAGACTTTTGCTGCTGACGGTGGTTCTATTCCTTACTACACTCAAAAGGGTTGGACAGACGTTGTAGTTCCCGAAGATGGCGTTTACGACGTAATCGCTGCTGTTGCTATCTATCAAAAGGGTACAAATCCTGCAACTATCCAAGTTTATCCTATCGAGTTCAAAGACGCAGCATGTGTTCCGAATCCCGAAGGTGGTGTAAGCGCAATCGCAGCTGCTAACGGCATCCACGCAACTGCTAACGGTATCGCCGTATCGGTTAACGCAGCCGCTAAGGTTAACGTATTCAACGCAGCAGGTCAACTCGTTAAATCGGCTAACGTAGCAGCCGGTGAGTCGACAGTTAACGTACCCGCAGGTTTCTACCTTGTAAAGGTTGCTAACACTGTTGCAAAAGTTGTTGTTCGCTAATCCACGACAATAGCATAACAATGAGATGCGCTCCTCGCCGGGGCGCATCTTTTTTGCGATTATCTCATGGATTTCGACAAATTTGTGTGTTAATCATTTGATTGTCAATGGTGTATAAAATATAACTTTGAGGGCTTAAAATTGTTGTTATTTCCTTGTATCTCGACTATGCCGTGCGGACGTCGACGTTGTGCCGGTCTATGCCATTCAGCAGATGTTGAGGCGCGAGTGACGGCGGCGCGCATTTGCGTATCTTAGAGGATATTTGTAATTTTGCCGAAAAGAAGAAATACGCGTGAATTATCCCGAAAATATAGAGCAAAAGTTAGGCTTTACGGCAGTGCGAGCGCACGTTGCCGAACTCTGCGACAACAATCTCGGCAAGGAGAAATGTCGCACGATGGCGTTTACGACCAACTATAACCTCATACGCACCCTCGTCGGTCAGGTCAACGAATATAAAACCATCCTCAATCGCGGCGATGCAATGCCCAACGGCGCGGTGTTTGACCTTCGCGAAGAGCTTGAGCGTACGCGCGTCGCCGGCACTTATCTGACCGAAACGGAGTTGCTCAATCTCGGCAAAACGCTGCGTTCAGCCATCGAAATTCACGACTTTTTCAGCGAAGAGCGCCGTCGAGCTTATCCCGAGTTGTGGCGTCTTGCCGAGTCGCTCAGCCTGTTTCCCGACGTCGTAGCCACCATCGACCGCACGCTTGACCGCTTTGGCGAAGTCAAAGACTCGGCGTCGCCCGAGTTGCGCGAACTGCGCTCGTCGTTGGCGTCGACCACCAACAGTATCAACGGACTGCTCTCGCGCGTGCTGTCGCGCTACAAAAACGAAGGTATTCTCGATGCCGACGCCACACCGGCGATACGCGACGGACGACTCGTTCTGCCCGTGTCGGCAATGAATAAGCGCCGCGTTGCCGGAATCGTTCACGACGAGTCTGCGACGGGAAAAACTTTCTTTATAGAGCCTGCCGAAATCGTCGAAAAGAACAACAAAATCAGAGAACTCGAGTCGGACATTCGTCGCGAGATAGTCAGGATTCTCACCGAAATCACCGACAGCATCCGCCCGGCATTGCCCGAACTGGCGGCGTTCTATCGCATCATCGGTGTGTTCGACTTTATCCGCGCAAAGGCACTCTTTGCCGACGAACTCGGCGCGGAAATGCCGCACATCGCTCGCCGCCCCGAAATCGAATGGTACGGCGCCAAGCATCCCGTGCTGTTGCTCTCGCTCAACAAGTTGGGCAAGCCCACCGTACCGCTCAACATACGCCTCACCGGCGACAACCGCATTCTGCTAATCTCCGGACCCAATGCCGGTGGTAAGTCGGTGTGCCTCAAGACGGTAGGCATTGTGCAATATATGCTCCAATGCGGACTGCTGCCGCCCGTCTACGGAAACTCGCATTTCGGCATTTTCGACAGCATATTCATCGAAATCGGCGACGAGCAGTCGATAGAAAACGAACTGAGTACCTACAGTTCGCACCTGTCGAACATGAAACTCTTTATGCAGCGTGGCAACGACCATACGCTGGTGCTCATCGACGAATTCGGCGGCGGTACGGAGCCGCAAATCGGTGGCGCACTCGCTCAAGCCGTGCTCCGCAAACTTAACGAATTAGGCGTCTACGGCGTGATTACGACGCACTATCAAAATCTTAAAAACTTTGCCAATTCGACTCCCGGCATCGTCAACGGCGCCATGCTCTACGACCGTCAGAAGATGCAACCGCTCTTCCAGCTGTCGATAGGCACGCCGGGAAGTTCGTTTGCCATCGAGATTGCCAAGAAAATCGGCATTCCCGCCGAAATTCTCAGTTACGCCGAAGAAATTGTCGGCAGCGATTATATCAATTTGGATAAATATCTGATGGACATTGCGCGCGACCGCAAGTATTGGGAGGCGAAGCGTGACGAAATTCGCCGCGAACGCAAGCGCCTCGACGCCGTAGTGGAACGCTATGAGGCAGACATCGAAAAACTCGTCGAGGAGCGTCGCCGCATAATCCACGAAGCGAAGTCGGAGGCTAAAGAAATCGTGTCGACCAGCAATGCGTCCATCGAAAACGCCATCCACGAAATCAAGCGCGCCCAAGCCGAGAAGGAGCAGACGAAACTCATTCGCCGTCAGATTGACGAACTCAAGCAGCGACTTGCCGAGGGCGAAACCGACGACGAGACCATTCGCGAACTCAAAGCGCGTCTTCGTCCAAAAAAGAAACAGCCTAAGAAGCCGGTTGAGCAGCCCGCCGAAGTCCTTGCCGTGGGCGACAACGTGACCATCGACGGCAGTAACTCCGTGGGCCGCATAACCGCCATCGACCGCAATACGGCAACGGTGGCTATAGGCAACTTCCTCTCGACCGTCAAACTCGATAAACTCAAAAAGACTATCCGCAAAGAGACAGCCACGGCGGCAAGTAAGTCGGCTGTGACGGCTTCGGTGAGCGACGATGCGCGAAACCGACAACTCAACTTCAAGCAGGAAATCGACGTGCGCGGTATGCGAGCCGACGAGGCAATCCAAGCCGTTTCGTACTTTATCGACGACGCCGTGCAGTTCGGCATCGGCGAAGTGCGCATCCTTCACGGCACCGGATTCGGCATCTTGCGCCAGCGCATTCGCGAGTATCTCAATGCGTCAGCCGACGTGCGCTCGTACCGCGACGAGCATATCCAATTCGGCGGCGCAGGAATCACCGTCGTCACGCTGAGGTAGAAATTTTTTTCGATTTATGCGGAAAGGCGAAATTTGTGAGCGTATAAAAAGCAAAAGTTCCACCCTGGTACGCATTAGAAAGAGGCGTGGTGGAAATTGTCACGGCAAAGGTAATGCATTTGTTCTCGTTTTGCAAGTTTTTTAGTATTTTTCGGTGTGAATTTTGAATTTTTTTTCGATTTTTTGCGGAAAGGCGAAATTCGTGATTATTTGATTTCTGCGGCGGCTTATTTGTTTCAAACGTGCAACTATTTGAGGTCTTCGACCGTCGAAAAACGGCTTGAAATGCCTTGTCGGCGGCTTTCGGGATTTGCAAAACCGACGAGGACGTTTTATATTTGTAGGTGAATTCAACCGGCTAATGGCCGAAGCCGGTTGAAGTGTAAATGATTGTTCGGCTATGTGTAAATTTTTAAGTAATATGAAGAAAGTTGTATTTTTTGCAGGATTACTCCTGCTTTGCGCATCGTGCAAAACAGTTCACAAGACATCGACTACTCGTCAGATTAGCGCGCCCATCGAAGCGGCAGTAACAGCAGACCTTGATGTCCAAAAAACAAAAATCTCTTACACTTACTATCCGACAAAATCCGTACGTCGCGGAGGCGAGAAGAATGTTAAGGCAGCTGCAGTTGCAGAGGCTCTTCGCATGAACGGCAATGCAGATGTTCTCGTTGAATCGCAAGAAGAAGTATACGTAAGAACCGGTTTGACAGGTAAGAAAATCAAGAGCGTGACCGTAACAGGTTATCCCGCTACTTACAAGAACTTCAAGTCGGTCGACGAAGAGACTTTGAAGAAAGTAATGATTGGCAAATGCTGTAAATAGTCTATTTATTACTATAGAACAAATAGGGTTTAACATCTTTAAAACCGGACTGCTTCGGATGTGAATTCGGGGCAGTCTTTTTTATATAATACATAGCGTTTTATATAGGTGGCAAATTTCCAACAAAACAGAAAATTTCAAGCAAAAAGAAATTTTTTTCGAATTTTGTATTAAAAAACGAAAGTTATTTGTATCTTTGCGGCGTAAATTGAAAGTAATAAACCAAAACAGGAAAGAATATGAAAGAGAATCCTGCCGCTTCAGGGAAAACTGCGCCGGGAAAGGTGCACGATTTGTCGCCGTTGCAGCCTCGTCATGCGGGGCTATACGATTCAGAAAACGAACACGATGCGTGTGGAGTCGGAATGCTTGTCAACATTCATGGCGATAAGTCGCACGAACTTGTCGACCAGGCGTTGAAAGTGCTCGAAAACATGAAGCATCGCGGTGCCGAGGGCGCCGACAACAAGACCGGCGACGGTGCCGGCATTCTTTTGCAGATACCGCATGAGTTTATCCTTCTGCAAGGCATCCCCGTGCCGGAGAAAGGAAAATACGGTACAGGTTTGATATTTTTGCCGAAAGACGAGAAGGAGCAATCGCAGATACTGAGCGTGATGATTGAAGAAATCGAGCGCGAAGGTTTGACACTGATGCATCTGCGCAATGTGCCCGTCAATTCGTCGATACTCGGCAAGGATGCGCTTGCCACCGAGCCCGACATCAAGCAGGTGTTTATCACCGGTGTGACCGATGTCGAAGGTTTCGACCGTACGTTATATACTATTCGTAAGAAAATAGAAAATCGCATCGACAACAAAGATTTCTACATCTGTTCGTTGTCGAGCAAAAACATTGTCTATAAGGGAATGTTGTCGTCGATGCAACTCCGCGAATACTATCCCGACTTGACGCAGCCGTACTTCACGAGCGGCTTGGCGGTCGTGCACTCGCGCTTCAGCACCAACACTTTCCCCACATGGAGCCTCGCTCAGCCGTTCCGCTTGTTGGCTCACAACGGCGAAATCAACACCATCCGCGGCAATCGCGCATGGATGGAGGCGCGCGAGAGTGTGCTGTCGACACCGGCTCTGGGCGACATCAAGAAGATACGCCCCATCATTCAGCCAAACATGAGCGACAGTGCGTCGCTCGACAACGTGCTCGAATTTTTCGTTATGTCGGGATTGAGCCTGCCGCATGCAATGGCAATGCTCGTGCCCGAGTCGTTTAACGACAAGAATCCGATAAGCGAAGACCTCAAAGCGTTCTACGAATATCATTCCATCTTGATGGAGCCGTGGGACGGACCGGCAGCGTTGCTCTTCAGCGACGGACGCTTTGCCGGAGGTATGCTCGACCGTAACGGATTGCGTCCGGCGCGCTATCTGATAACGAAAAACGATATGATGGTCGTGGCTTCAGAAGCCGGCGTTATCAGTTTCGAGCCCGGCGAAATCAAGCAGAAAGGTCGTTTGCAGCCCGGTAAGATTCTGCTCATCGACACTCAGGAAGGCAAAATCTACTACGACGGCGAACTCAAAGAGCAACTCGCCGCAGCGCGTCCCTATCGCCAGTGGCTGTCGACCAACCGTATCGAACTGCATACGCTTCGCAGCGGTCGTAAGGTTGAAAACCGCGTGCCCGACTACGCCAAGATGTTGCGCATCTTCGGCTTTACGCGCGAAGACATCGAGCGCACCATTACGCCGATGTGTGTCAACGGCGCCGAGCCGACAGCATCGATGGGCAACGACACGCCGCTCGCCGTGCTTTCGGAGAAGCCGCAGATTCTGTTCAACTATTTCCGCCAGCAGTTTGCTCAGGTCACCAACCCGGCAATCGACCCGATTCGTGAGGAACTCGTGATGTCGCTTACCGAATATATCGGTGCGGTGGGTATGAACATCCTCGTGCCCAACGAAACGCACTGTAAGATGGTGCGCCTTCCGCATCCCGTGCTTACAAACACTCAACTCGACATACTTTGTAACATTCGCTATAAAGGCTTCAACACCGTTCAACTGCCGATGCTGTTCGACGTTGCCGGCGGCGAGGCAGCGCTTCGCGAAGCCATCAACAACCTGTGCCGCAAGGCGGAAGAGTCGGTCGACGAGGGTGTCAACTATATCGTGCTGACCGATGCCGGAGTCGACGAGACTCACGCGGCGATACCGTCGTTGCTGGCAGTGAGCGCCGTGCACCATCACCTGATTTCGGTGCAAAAACGTGTGCAGACGGCGTTGATTGTCAAGAGCGGCGAAATTCGCGAGGTGATGCACGCAGCCCTCTTGCTCGGCTACGGTGCGAGTGCAATCTGCCCGTATATGGCGTTTGCCGTGCTCGACGATTTGGTGGCTCGCGGCGATGTGCAGATGAACTACGAAACTGCAGAAAAGAATTATATAAAAGCCATTTGCAAAGGTTTGTACAAGGTGATGAGCAAGATGGGTATCAGCACAATCCGTTCTTACCGCGGTGCGAAGATTTTCGAATCGATAGGTTTGAGCGACGACTTGCTTAAGTCGTACTTCGGCACCTCGTCGTCGACCATCGGCGGTATACATCTTGCGCAGATTGCTCGCGACTATATCAAATTCCACGATGCCGGCTATGCTTGTACCGACGCAGACGTGTTGCCTCACATCGGACAATTCTCGTTCCGCAAAGACGGTGAAAAGCACGCGTGGAATCCCGAAACAATCTCGACGCTGCAACTTGCAACGCGATTGGGCAGCTACAAGAAGTTTAAAGAATTTACGGCAGCCGTCGACGGCAAGGAACAACCGATATTCTTGCGCGACTTCTTCGCGTTCAAGCGCAATCCGATAAGCATCGACGAGGTTGAGCCGGTAGAGAGCATTGTTAAGCATTTCGTGACGGGAGCCATGTCGTTCGGCGCTATCTCGAAAGAGGCTCACGAAGCGCTCGCACTGGCGATGAACGAGCTTGGCACACGCAGCAACACCGGTGAAGGCGGCGAAGACAGCGACCGCTTTACGGCAGCCGTCGACGGCATCTCGCTCTCGAGCAAAACCAAGCAAATCGCGTCGGGACGTTTCGGCGTGACTACCGAATATCTCGTAAATGCGGAAGAAATACAAATCAAGGTTGCACAAGGAGCAAAACCCGGTGAAGGTGGTCAATTGCCCGGATTTAAGGTTAACGAAATCATTGCCAAGACACGTCACTCGATACCCGGCATTTCGTTGATTTCGCCTCCGCCGCACCACGACATCTACTCAATCGAAGACCTTGCACAACTCATCTTCGACCTCAAGAACGTCAACCCGAAGGCGAAAATCAGCGTTAAACTTGTAGCCGAAAGCGGCGTGGGAACAATCGCTGCCGGAGTTGCCAAGGCGAAAGCCGATTTGATAGTAATCTCGGGCGCGGAAGGCGGTACGGGAGCGTCGCCGGCATCATCGATGCGCTATGCGGGCATCTCGCCGGAAATCGGCTTGAGCGAAACGCAGCAGACGCTGGTGCTCAACGGGCTTCGCGGTCAAGTGCGCTTGCAGACCGACGGTCAACTCAAGACCGGTCGCGACATCGTGTCGATGGCATTGCTCGGCGCCGAGGAGTTCGGCTTCGGAACAACCGTGCTCATCGTGCTTGGCTGTGTGATGATGCGCAAATGTCACCAAAACACGTGTCCGGTGGGCGTTGCAACCCAAGACCCCAAACTTCGCGAACATTTCCGCGGACATTATAAATATGTAGTCAACTACTTCCGTTTCTTGGCGCAAGAGGTACGCGAATATCTTGCCGAAATGGGTTATCGTCATTTCGATGACATTGTCGGCCATACCGAGCTTATCGAACTCAAGCCGACCGCACCGGGCTCGAAAGCGTCGTTGCTCGACTTCTCGAAGATGCTCTACCGCGTGCCCGGCACGGCAGCCGTTCACAACGTGATGGAACAACGTCACGACATCGCTACCGTCAAAGACGTGGCAATGATAACGGCAGCCGCCGATGCTTTGGAGAACCAAAAAGAGGTGTCGCTCGAGTATGCCATTGCCAACACCGACCGTTCGGTTGGCGCAATGCTTTCGGGAGCCGTAGCCATGCGTTACGGCAATGCCGGACTTCCCGAGCAGACCATCAACGTCAAGTTTAAAGGCTCGGCAGGACAAAGTTTCGGCGCATTCCTTGCTCACGGCATCAACTTCAAGCTCGAAGGAGAAGCCAACGATTACTTGGGTAAAGGACTTTCGGGCGGACGCATCAGCGTTCAGCCGCCGGTACGGAGCAACTTCGACGCCGAAAAGAACACCATAGCCGGCAACACCATCCTCTACGGAGCAACGTCGGGCGAGGTCTATATCAACGGTATGGTCGGCGAGCGTTTCGCCGTGCGCAATTCTGGCGCAATTGCCGTTGTCGAAGGCGTGGGCGACCACTGCTGTGAGTATATGACCGGCGGACGCGTCGTTGTGCTCGGCGATACGGGACGCAACTTTGCGGCAGGTATGAGCGGCGGCGTGGCTTACGTTTGGGACCGCAACCGCAATTTCGACTATTTCTGCAATATGGAAATGGTGGAACTGTCGCTGCTCGAAGACTCGACGGCACGCAAAGAGTTGCACGAATTGGTGCGTCAGCACTACCTCTACACGGGGTCGCAGATAGCGCGCACGATGCTCGACAACTGGAACCGCTACATCGACGAGTTTATCCAAGTGACGCCGATAGAATACAAGCGCGTGCTCGCCGAAGAACAGATGCGCAAACTGCGTCAAAAGATTGCCGAAGTGCAACGAGATTACTAATTTATATGTCAATCATTTTGAAACAAAGATATCATTATGGGAAACCCTAAAGCATTCCTCACCATACCGCGCCAAGAAGCCGGCTATCGCCCGATACACGACCGCATTGCCGACTTCGGCGAAGTAGAACAGACCCTCAATACGTCGGAGCGCCGCCAGCAGGCATCGCGCTGCATGGATTGCGGCGTGCCCTTCTGCCACTGGGCATGCCCGCTGGGCAATCGTCCTCCCGAATTCCAGGATGCGCTCTACAAGGGCAAATGGAGAGAGGCTTACGAAATACTTACCACGACCAACGACTTCCCCGAATTTACCGGACGTATCTGCCCGGCATTGTGCGAGAAGAGTTGCGTGCTCAAACTGACCATGGACGCGCCGGTGACCATTCGCGAAGACGAAGGCGCAATTGCCGAAGCAGCGTTCCGCGAAGGCTATGTCGTGCCGCGCACATATCCGCGTAAGGGCAAACGCGTAGCCGTCATCGGGTCGGGGCCGGCAGGACTCGCCGCCGCCAACCAGCTGAATCATCGCGGCTACGACGTCACCGTGTTCGAACGCCTTGAATATGTCGGCGGCTTGCTCCGTTTCGGCATCCCGAACTTTAAACTTAATAAAGCCATTATAGACCGTCGCGTAGGCATTATGGAAGCCGAAGGTATTACTTTCAAAACCAACAGCGACATCGATGTGACTAATCTCCCTGACGGATTCGATGCCTACTGCATATGCACCGGCACACCGCAGGCGCGCGACCTCAACATACCCGGTCGCGACCTTAAGGGCATTCACTTTGCCTTGGAGATGCTTGCTCAGCAGAACCGCGTTCTCGCCGGACAGACTTTCTCGAAGGAAGAACGTATTTCGGCGAAGGGTAAGCGTGTGCTGGTCATAGGCGGCGGTGACACCGGCAGCGACTGCATCGGTACGAGCAACCGCCACGGAGCCACTTCCGTGACGCAAATCGAGATTATGCCTAAGCCGCCGGTCGGCAACAATCCGGCAACGCCGTGGCCGTCGTGGCCTATGGTGCTCAAGACGAGTTCGAGCCATCTCGAAGGCTGCGAGCGTCGTTGGAGCCTTGCCTCGAATAAATTTATCGGAAAAGACGGTCACGTGACGGGCGTTGAGGTCGAAGAAGTGGAGTGGGTGCCCAATCCAGAAGGCGGCCGCCCGACGATGAAACCTACCGGAAAGAAAGAAGTTATCAAAGCCGATTTGGTGCTTCTCGCCATGGGCTTCCTCAAGCCGACGCAACCCGAGTTTGCCAACAACGTGTTTGTAGCAGGCGACGCCGCAACGGGCGCAAGCCTTGTGGTGCGCTGCATCGCTTCCGGACGTAAAGCCGCTGCCGACATAGATTCGTTCTTATCAAAAAAATAGTCAATTATGTGTGGAATTGTAGCCATATTCAATATAAAAGAGCAAACAAAAGAGTTGAGGAAAAAAGCCCTCGACATGTCGAAACGTATACGCCATCGCGGTCCGGACTGGAGTGGTATCTACTGTGGCGGCTCGGCAATCCTGGCGCATGAGCGTCTGTCGATTGTCGACCCTCAGAGTGGCGGTCAGCCTTTGTTCGCGCCCGACAGCAAGCAGGTGCTTGCCGTCAACGGCGAAATCTATAACCATCGCGACGTTCGTAGCCGCTACGCTGACAAGTACGACTTTCAGACGGGCAGCGATTGCGAAGTGATTCTGCCGCTTTACCGCGAAAAGGGCGTAAAGTTTCTCGAAGACATCAGCGGAATTTTCGCTTTTGCGCTCTACGATGAGGAGAACGACGATTTCCTGATTGCACGCGACCCGATAGGCGTCATTCCGTTGTATATCGGTAAGGATAAAGAGGGACGCGTCTACTGCGCCAGCGAGTTGAAGGCGCTCGAAGGCTTCTGCGACGAGTATGAGCCGTTCTTGCCGGGGCATTACTACCTGGGCAGCGAGGGCAAGATGGTGCGCTGGTATAAGCGCGACTGGATGGACTACGAGGCTGTGAAAGACAACGCCGCCGACGTGGCAACTCTCCACGATGCGCTCGAAGACGCCGTTCGTCGTCAGCTGATGAGCGACGTGCCCTACGGTGTGCTGCTTTCGGGCGGTCTCGACAGTTCGGTGATTTCGGCGATTGCCAAGAAGTTTGCGTCGAAGCGTATCGAAACCGATTCGCGTCAGGATGCGTGGTGGCCGCAACTTCACTCGTTCGCCGTGGGACTTAAAGGTGCTCCCGACTTGGCGAAAGCAAAAGAAGTTGCCGACCACATAGGAACCGTTCACCACGAGATAAACTATACGATTCAGGAAGGTCTTGACGCCATTCGCGACGTGATTTACTATATCGAAACCTACGACGTTACGACAGTACGCGCGTCGACGCCGATGTATCTGCTTGCACGCGTCATCAAGAGTATGGGTATCAAGATGGTGCTCAGCGGCGAAGGTGCCGACGAGGTGTTCGGCGGTTATCTGTACTTCCACAAAGCGCCCGACGCACGCGCTTTCCACGAAGAAACCGTCCGCAAACTCTCCAAACTACATCTCTACGACTGTTTGCGCGCCAACAAGTCGCTTTCGGCGTGGGGCGTTGAGGGGCGTGTGCCGTTCCTCGACAAGGAATTTCTCGACGTGGCGATGCGTCTCAACCCGGAGGCAAAGATGTGCCCCGGCAAGACCATCGAGAAGCGCATCGTGCGCGAAGCCTTTGCCGACATGCTGCCCGACAGCGTGGCATGGCGCCAGAAGGAGCAATTCTCCGACGGCGTAGGCTATAGCTGGATTGACACGCTCAAGGCAATTACCGCCGAAGCCGTCAGCGACGAGCAGATGGCTCACGCTGCCGAGCGATTCCCCATCAATCCTCCTCAAAACAAAGAAGAATACTACTATCGCAGCATCTTCGAAGAATATTTCCCGAGCGCAAGCGCAGCGCGTAGCGTGCCGTCGGTACCGTCGGTGGCATGTTCGACTGCCGAAGCACTCGCTTGGGATGCATCGTTCAAGAACCTGAATGACCCGAGCGGCCGCGCCGTTGCCGGAGTTCACGAAGACGCTTATCAAAAGTAATTTTTATGGCATTTATCAACGATAATTTTCTAAAATTGCCGGGGAGTTATCTCTTTTCGGAGATAGCGCGTCGTGTAGAGGCATTCGAGGCGTCACATCCCGGAGTAAAACTAATCCGCTTGGGCATCGGCGACGTGACTCGCCCGTTGCCTGCGGCGTGCATCGAAGCGATGCATAAGGCGGTCGACGAGATGGCTTCTGCCGCCACATTCCGCGGCTACGGTCCGGAGCAGGGCTACGAATTTCTGCGCCGTGCCATCGTCGAAAACGACTATGCCGGACTTGGCATCGACGCCTCGGAGGTGTTTGTCAGCGACGGCGCGAAGAGCGATACGGGCAACTTCGGCGACATCCTCTCGCAAGCCAACACTGTTGGCGTAACCGACCCGATTTATCCGGTCTACATCGACTCGAACGTCATGGGCGGACGCGCCGGAACGCTTGCTGCCGACGGGCATTGGTCGGACGTGTGCTATCTGCCATGCACCGCCGACAACGGCTTTGCGCCGCAGATTCCCGACCGCCGACTCGACGTGGTCTACCTCTGCTATCCCAACAACCCGATGGGCACAACGCTTACTCGCAGTCAACTCGCCGAGTGGGTCGACTATGCGCTTGCCAACGACACGCTTTTGCTCTTCGATGCCGCTTACGAAGCGTTTATCACCGAGCCCGACGTGCCGCACAGCATCTACGAAATCGAAGGTGCACGCCGTTGCGCCGTAGAGTTTCGCAGCTATTCGAAGACGGCTGGATTTACCGGCGTTCGTTGCGGATTTACCGTCGTGCCGAAAGACCTTACGGTCAAAGCCGCCGACGGCAGCCGCGTGGAGCTCAACGCCGTGTGGAATCGCCGCCAGTGCACGAAGTTTAATGGCACAAGCTACATTACGCAGCGAGCCGCCGAGGCAATCTATACACCCGAGGGCAAGGCGCAAGTACGTGCCACCATCGACTACTATCTGCGCAACGCATCGACAATGCTCAGCGGACTGCGTGCCGTAGGGCTTGAAGCCTACGGCGGCGTCAATTCGCCCTACATTTGGCTGAAAACGCCCGCCGGAGTTTCATCGTGGGAGTTTTTCGACAAGTTGCTCAACGAGGCGCACGTCGTCGGCACACCCGGCGCCGGTTTCGGACCTGCCGGCGAAGGTTATCTCCGACTTACGGCTTTCGGTACCTACGAAGACTGCCTTGAGGCTATGGACCGAATAGCAAAAAATATTAAAACCGTATAGCAAAAAATATTAAAAAATAGTAAGATTTAATTGTGATAATTGGCGTTTTTGGTATTTATCTTTAACTTTGTCGCTGTCGGTGAGTAAGTGAGCCGGCACAGTGAAGATTTGAAATATTAGAACAATTAAATTTACAAAAGATGAAAAAATTAATCGTCGCCATTTTGGCTGTTGTAATTTGCTTGGGCGCATCTGCTTCGATGGCTGCTCAAACCGCTACAACAAAATGTGAGAAAAAAGAATGTTGCAAGAAAGACACTACTTGTAAGAAAGACGCAGCTTGCAAGAAGGCAGAAGGCTGCTGCAAGAAAGACGCTGCAGCTTGCAAGAAGGCAGAAGGCTGCTGCAAGAAAGAAGCTACTTGCACTAAGACTGAAGGCTGCTGCAAGAAAGACACTACTTGCAAGAAGGCAGAAGGCTGCTGCAAGAAAAACGCAACAAGCAAGAAGTAACACATTCTTGAATCGAATCGAACGAGGCTGCCTGACCGAGTCGGGCGGTCTCTTTTTTTTGTCTCTTTTTTTGTCTCTTTTTTTTGTCGAAACAGGAAATTTAAATCCAAGAAATGGCAATTGTCAGTTTTTTTGCTTACTTTTGCGGATAGTATAAGCCTATATTTACTAAAGTTGAAAAAGCTATGCCTATCAATTGTATTGGAATTTTAACGTCGGGAGGCGACGCTCCCGGAATGAATGCGGCGATACGCGCCGTGACACGCTCTGCTATCTTTAGCGGCATTCAGGTAAAAGGAATTTATCGTGGTTACCGAGGACTGTTGACTAATGAAATTGTTGAGTTTAAGACTCAAAACGTGTCGAACATCATCCAAATGGGAGGCACGATACTCAAGACGGCACGCTGTACGGAGTTTCGCACGGAAGAGGGCCGCAAGCAGGCATACGAGAATATGCGTGCTGCGGGCATCGATGCGTTGGTTGTAATCGGCGGCGACGGCTCTCTGACAGGTGCACGTATTTTTGCTAACGAATTTAATATACCCATCATCGGCTTGCCGGGAACTATCGACAACGACCTCTACGGCACGGATACGACTATCGGCTACGACACAGCCTTGAATACCATCATGGAGTGTGTCGACAAGATTCGCGACACGGCGACATCGCACGAGCGTCTGTTCTTTATCGAAGTTATGGGTCGCGACGCCGGCTTCTTGGCGCTTAACGGTGCAATCGCTGCCGGTGCCGAAGCGGCGATTATTCCCGAGATTTCTACCGAAGTCGACCAACTTGAGCAACTCATCAACAACGGTTTCCGTAAGAGCAAAAACTCATCGATTGTGCTCGTTGCCGAGAGCCCTGTGACGGGCGGCGCTATGGCGTTGGCTGAGCGCGTCAAGAACGAATATCCGCAATACGAAGTGCGTGTATCGATTCTCGGACACCTCCAACGCGGTGGCTCGCCGACGGCTCACGACCGCATCCTTGCTTCGCGTATGGGCGCTGCCGCTATCGATGCGTTGATGGACGACCAGCGCAACGTGATGATTGGCGTTGCCAACGATGAAATTGTCTATGTGCCCTTCACTAAGGCTATCAAGAAAGACAAGCCCATCAACCGCGAACTGCTCGAAACGCTTCGCCGCTTGTCGATATAATACAATCGGTTGAAGAAACAACTAATAAAAACCCCTGCCGACATTGCGTGTGGCAGGGGTTTGTTTTTTTTATTTGCCGGTGGTGAATTTCTTAGCTTGTTCGGCAATAAGGTCGGCGTCTTCGAAGTAGTTGATTCGCATGGCACGGCGCACTTCGGCAAGCGTCTGCGCAGCCACTTTGCGAGCGGCTTCGCTTCCGCGGCGCAGCATGTCGAACACGGCGGGAATGTCTTGCTCGAAGGCGTGACGGCGTTCGCGGATGGGCGCGAGTTCTTCTTCGAGCACGTTGATGAGCAACTTTTTGACAGTGCCGTCGCCGAGACCTCCGCGAGTGTAGTGGTCCTTCATGTCTTGGAGATTCTTATAGTCGGGGGCGTAGCGCTCGAAATGCTCGTCGCGAACGAAAGCGTCGAGGTAGATAAACGGGCAGTTGCCTTCGAGGTGTCCCGGGTCGCTGATGTTGAGGTGCAGCGGGTCGGTGTACATGCTCTTTACTTTCTTAGCCACATCTTTCGCGGTGTCGGAGAGGTAGATGCAGTTGCCGAGCGATTTGCTCATCTTCGCCTTGCCGTCGGTGCCGGGCAAGCGCAAGCAAGCGGCGTTGTCGGGCAGCAGAATTTCGGGCTCGACGAGCGTTTTGCCGTAGACGTTGTTGAAGCGGTTGACGATTTCGCGCGTCAACTCAATCATCGGCTCTTGGTCTTCACCGACAGGCACGGTAGTAGCCTTAAAAGCGGTGATGTCGGAGGCTTGGCTGACCGGATAGCAGAAGAATCCTACGGGGATGCTTGCCTCGAAATTGCGCATCTTTATTTCGGTCTTAACGGTCGGGTTGCGTTGCACGCGCGACACGGTTACCAGGTTCATATAGTAGAACGCAAGTTCGGTAAGTTCGGGCACTTGCGACTGGATGAAGATAGTCGTTTTTGCCGGGTCGAGGCCCACCGAAAGGTAGTCGAGGGCTACTTCGATGATGTTTTGACGAATCTTTTCGGGGTTGTCAGCGTTGTCGGTAAGCGCTTGAGCGTCGGCAATCATGACGAAGATTTTGTCGTAGTTGCCGGAGTTTTGCAGTTCCACTCTGCGTCGAAGCGAGCCGACGTAGTGTCCAAGGTGAAGTTTGCCGGTAGGGCGGTCTCCTGTAAGTATGATTTTTTCCATATTTTCTCGATATTTTTGCAAATGTACGCAAAAAGAATGGATTATGAAAGAAATAAAGGTGCATCAGAAATCCTGTTCTGCCATATCGGCACGGCAGAGGTGCATATTCTGCGGCTAGCTGCGATGCAAAGGTAAGAGGTGAGAGGTTAGGGTACAGGGTACAGGGTACAGGGTACAGGGTACAGGGTACAGGGTGGAGGGTCATCGGTGTGCAAAGTCTCCGACTTAGCATTGCCAATGAGCAAAATCTATGCAATTTAGCTCATTGGAGTTGTGGGGTGGCCCTACCCCACCTAGTCGCAAGCGGCAAGGTGGGGACCGAGTGCCGCAAGCTCTTCGAGCTAGCATCTTGACGGTAACAAACCGCCTTTGGCGGTGGTTAGAGGTTAGAGGTTAGAGAAATAATACCATTGCCCATAGCCGGTCGCTGCAAGCCTCCTGCGGATGTCGTCATTCGGCTATTACACGCAGCGTAAGCTGCCGATTAACCTCCTAACCTTATAACCGCGCGACAGCGCCGAATAACCGCGGAGCTACGCTCCGCCGTACGATTACAGGGCGACGTGAATCCATCTGCCGTTGTCTTCCCAGAGGAGTTCGGTGTGGGGGAGTCGCTGCAGGATTGAAAGCAACATACGGTTGTCGCCGGTGCGGGTGTCGATGTCGGCGGCGCGGCCTTGCAGGTGGTAGGAGTTTCGCGCGCCACCGACCGCTTTGTTCAACTCGCGACAGCGGTAGCCGCTGTTGACGTAGATAGGGCGTCCGAGTTGTTCGCGAGCCGGGTCGAGTACGAGGTTAACAAGATTTTTAAGGTTGCCGACACATTTTGCCGACGGGCGGTTTTCGATGCCGAGGCGTTGAGCCGTAGCCGACCGCGTGAGTTCTTCGATGGTAAAGTGTTTCATTCTTTTGTTTTTAAACAGGTTGTTAATAATTCTTTTACGGATTCGCTGTGCGAAAGTTTTTCGATGGCGTTAAGGATTTCGGCGACGTCGTTTTGGCGCTTTTTGTTGGCGTTTTCGAAGATGCTTTTCACTTCGATGCAAGCCATTCCGACCGAGCCGATGAGCGTGAAGAGCGGGATTGTGGGCAGGTCGTAGCCCTCGATGTTGCGCAGCAGGAGCACCGCAGCAATTTGCATGGCGTCGACTACGGTGAGCACGACGAGCAGATTGTAGTAGGTCGCCGCCTTGTCGACGGTGCGTCGCAGTGCGCTACTGCGAGTGCATTCGCCGCGACATCGCGCTTTGCGTATTCCGCTGACCATATCGCCGCCGATGGCAAGGAGTACCAGCAAGTATTCGATGCAGACGGTGATGGCAAGCCAGGTGACGCGCGTGGCTGTTTCGGGAGAAAGGTTGAGTGTTTCCATGGCATTTTTTTTGTCTGTTTTAGCCTGCATGAATAATGCAGGTCGGTTTTACACGGCAAAGGTAGTGCGCACGCAAGCTGCTAACGTGCGAAAACGACACAACGAGCTATTTGTTTCTTTGGTTGATGTAGTATTCGTCCTCTTCTTCCCTGCGCTGCTCTTCGCGCTCCAGGTAGTCGTATTCTATGTCGTCGTCCGAAATATCGTCAAAGTAGGTATAGCTGTCTTCGTCCGAGTCGCTATTATTCCTATTATTATAGTCTTCGTAAATGTCGTTGTAGTCGCTATGCTTGTAGGAGTAGTAAAATACTCCGGCAATAACAATTATTAGAATAACCCAGAACATATGCCGTGTGTTTTGATTTGTTGCTTAATCTTATGTAAAGATAATGCAAATCGAGAGCAAAATCAACAAGCTTGCTTGAATGTTTTGTCGAGATGCAGCTTATCTTATGTAAAGATACATTTTTTTGCGCAAGCAAACAAATAAGTCGCGCCAAAAAACATTTGGGCAAGCAAAATCCGCTGAACTGAAAAATATCAGGATAAAAAAGAAGCCTTGAATTTCTTCAAGACTTCTTGCGGTGCGGACGGGACTCGAACCCGCGACCCCATGCGTGACAGGCATGTATTCTAACCAGCTGAACTACCGCACCTGACTGTTTTGCGAGTGCAAAGATATAGGGTATTTTTTATATCTCCAAATTTTCTGACAACTTTTTTTCAAAAAAGTGCAATTTTCTTGATTTTTCGGGAAAAATCGCGTGTGTTGAAAAATTTTTTGACGGAGGATGATAAAAAATAGCGAAAAAATTTGGTGGTTTAGCAAAAGTGCTTTATCTTTGCAACGCTTTTCGGACGAAGAGTCTGTTAAGTTAGGATTGTCTTATGGTGTAATGGTAGCACTGCAGTTTTTGGTTCTGCCTGTTCTGGTTCGAGTCCGGATAAGACAACTCTCGGAGCGCTGAAGTTCAGCGCTCTTTTTTTGTTTAGCCCCGTAGTGAGGCCATCGGCAGACAAAACAGCCCGCAACGTGGTGCTGCAGGCCCCGTTCTGGTGAGCCGACAAAAATGAGGTGCACCAAAAAAAATTGATACACCCCAATTTGCGTATAGAAAGCAGGTTAAATCTATTTCTTAATACATTTAATGTGCGCATGCATAGGCTCCTCTTTGTCGGGCATTGAGATTGTCATCTTGAGGAGGCAAGCCGTTTTCTCGAGTTCGATGACGTCGTAGTATGCGTAGACTTCGCCGTAGACGTATGTGTAGAGCACCTTGTCTTTCAGCTCCCAAGTGCCTTTTCCGGTGCCGAAATAGCCGTAAGCGTTGTAAGTACCGTCGGCGTTAAAGGTTGCTCCGGTTGCTTCGAAAGGCCAAGCGCCGTAGTTTACGCCGCCGTCGATCGACACTTCATTAACTTCCCATGTGCCTAAAAGTTTGTCGTAAGACGATTCCTTGTCGTCATCGTCGTCGCTGCATGATGCCAGCGAGAGCGAAAATGCAGCAAATGCTGCCACAAAGAAGATTTTCAAACAGTTTTTCATCATTTTTGGTGTTTTTGTTTCAATCTGTGCAAAGATATGTATTTCTCGTTTAATTCTTTAACAAAATGAGCGGTTATTTTTGTTGATTTGTAGAAATTCCCGGGATTCTCGGGATGTAGCACCGAGGCGCAACGCTATTTTGGAAATCCCGCTCGACGGCGCTCATCCACTCGTTTTGAAAAAAAAATTCGTTTTTTTTTGACGAAATTTGATTTGATTGAAAAAATTTAATACCTTTGCGGAGAGCAATTGCAAAAGTTGCTTAAATTTTATTGAAATGCGTATTACTGCGCTTTATTCTTAACGATTCGGAATCTGGCAGTTTCAAGTCTCAATTTAAGGGTAAAGCAGTATTGCGCCCAATGTTGATAAACAGCAAGCGAGTAGACCTCGCTCGGCAGTATCGGCGTGGGATCAATACGTTGCTTAATCTTATTGAGATGGGCGAAGCCAGAGCCTCGAAGCGAAGAATGAGCAAATGTAGTTGACATCCCACGTATTTTTTTTATCTTTCTTCTTTCTCGTTGGGATGTCCGGGAGGCGTAGAGGATGTTTACGGAGTGCGTCCTTGTCGTCATGAATTACACTCCTTCTATATTGTTACAATGAAACAAACAATCAAGTATTTAGCCATGCTTATGGTAATGTTGTCATTCGGTTTGACAAGTACTTCTTGTGGTGATGATGACGACGAAGGCGGTAATTTGACAGTCAACAACTATTTTATGGAGTGTGTGTCAGTAACCGGCGGTGGTTTGGACAATCAAGACCTTGCGCAAATCAAGAATACCTTTAATAGTGAATTAGTTGATTATTATTGGAGAAATAAAACCAAAGAAGAAGTGGTTCAGCTCTTTGATTCGGAAATGAACGATTTCAAAAAAGCGTATGCTAATGGTTCGGAAATTGTAAAAGAGGGTAGCCTCAATATTGTTTTTGCATTGAAACTTCAAGAATCAGGCAAGGTTATAAAGCAAACAACACTCGTTATTACCGAAAAAACAAGTTCATTGAAATAATCTCAACGTCGGGTCTTGAAAATAGCCCTGCCCGATTTAATTATTTTCTACGCACAAAAGACAAATAGACTAAATTGTTTAAAATCGAAATGAAAATTAAAATACTTAAGCATTTTGCACTGATGGCGATTGGCGCAATGTTTGCTTTGCCCATAGTGGGATGTAGCGACGATAACGAAGAGCCGGGAGAAG
>JBJEDP010000195.1:0-5159 GCA_051872175.1 Candidatus Limisoma sp. | reverse complement strand
TCGAAATCGTCGACTTACTCAAGCTAAACGCCCCCGCATTCGCCCCCGACACAGCGAGGTTGATATCGCCTTCGAGGTTCGAACCTTTGATTGTAACAGTCTTGGTAACAGGAGTGTAAGCCTCAGTTGTAAAGGCGATTGTCTTGTCGCTTGTTTGAATCGACGGTCCTGCAGGCAGGATAGGAGAAGGTGATTGCGTGGGAGGAGTGCCGTAGGTAAAGTAAGCCATACCTTGGTTTGTTGAGCATACCCATGCTTCGATATAGTTGTTGCCGTCAGTGTTGATGGCTACGTCACCTGTACCGTTGGTGTTTTTGGTTGTCGAACCGAGTCCGTCGGTAGGATATTCGCACACCCAAGAAGCTGAACTGTATGTGCCGGAATCGTCGATGATCAGACGCATACGACCTCCTTTGAAGGTCGAGTTGCTATCGCCGGCGGTACGGTCGTTGAATTTGAGGTTTGCTGCGTATTTCTGACCGCGGAACCAAAATTCGTGGTGGCAAGAGCCCCAGGTTTCTCCGGTGCTGAACGAGAGTTTTTTGTAGAGAATGCCGTTTGAGCGATCGAAGAATGTCGGCTCGCAGTTTAAGCCGTCAATCCACCAAACTCCGCCGTTGGGGTAAGCGCGAGCGGTAGCTCCGGTAGTAAATTGCGTAGAACCGTCGGTTGTTACGGGGTAGGTGTATTTATGCCAGCCTTCGGAATTGCGGTTGTATTCGATGACGTTTGTCGTTGTGCCGTTTTGATTGGCAAGGCAAAGCCAGAGATTTGTATCCCAGTCGCTGTCGGGAGCAATTTCCAAACAGTCGCCGAGCCGAGTAACGCCGCTGAGGTCGGTAGAACTGTAAAGTAGGTACGGATTAGCCTGGTCGTTGTCCCAACAATATATGCGGAATTCTTCGCCTTTGTCAGCGGTGGCGAGGTTGCAAGCCAGGATGTGACCTCTGAAACATTTCACGTCGCAGAATTTAAGCGTTCCGCCCGTGCAGATGTCGGTTTCGTTGAGGTTGCCAAGGTCTTCGCCGGTTTGGGCGTTGATAACTTTTATAGCTGAGTGGTTGTAGACGCAGTAGAGTTTTCCATCGTTGTAGCAGAAGTTGCGCACTTTCGTAGCGTCCCAACCTTTTTGAGTTTGGGTGCTGCGTTGTTCGGAGAAGTTCCATTTCTCGTCGAGGGTGTTGCCCGGTTGCTTGATGTAAGGCTTTGCTCCACCTGTCGACGGTGTATCGTCGGATGCAATGTAGGGCCAACCATCTTTCCAATAGACAGGGTCGAGATACGTTTTGCGACCGGCATTAGCGTCGTTAACGTCATATCCGTGGTAGAGAATCCAGTCTTGACCTTTGTCGTCGGTCATAATTTCGGAGCAGTGACCCGGACCTTTGACACGGCTGTTGCCGGAAAGCAGAGTCGTAAAACTGTTGTTGAGTGCGCTGCCGCCGCTCATGCTGTAGTACGGACCGAGGACACTCGTCGAGCGCGCAACAACAAGTTGGTATGTGCTGTTAAGGCCTTCGCAGCAAGAGCCTTTAGAGCCGATTAAGTAGTAGTAGCCTCCGTGTTTATGTATCATCGTACCTTCTATGGAAGCCGACCAACTTGCGCCGGCAATTTTCACCTTAGAAGCACCGGACTTAAGGCTAAGGCCGTCGTCGGAGAGTTCGATGGCATAGATTCCGCAGAAACTACCCCAGAACAGGTATTTCTTACCGTTGTCTTCGTAGTAGCATGGGTCGATACTGTTTTCGACTCCGATTTCCGAACTGTTGAATAGTTTCTTCGTATCGTGATACGGACCGGCAGGGTTTTCCGACCATGAGCAGCCGATACCGCAAGTCCATGTGCCGCCCCATTCTGACACGGCAAAGTAGAGCACGTATTTGCCGTTGATATAGTTAAGGTCGCATGCCCAGGTGTCGCCGGGCAGACCGTAGCGATTGCCCGAGGGCACTTGCGAAGCGTCGCTGTAGGCTTCGCGAACGTAGAACCAGTCGGAGAGGTTATACGATTTGAAGATGGAAGTCCAACCACCGGTACGAGCGGCGTAGAAAGCGCCGTCTTGCGCTCGCATCACTGTCGGGTCGGGGAAGTCTTGGTTAATGACAGGATTGCTGTAAATGCCGATTTCGTTGGCACTTGCTACAGCAAATAGCATTAGGCTCGATAAGAAAGTTAGTAATGGTTTCTTCATTGTATCAGTATGTTAGATTAGTTTTGCAAATGTAGGTATAATTTGAACGTACAATCCTATATTGTATCGACAATTTTCAAAAATTAACTGTTATTTCCACTTTTTAACGAGAGGTAATAATGTACCCATCAGAAGCGGCAATTACGGAGAAGCGACGCAACCCGTATTTGAGTTCGTGGGCTTTTCCGGCAACCGGAGCGCCGGCGGCTTCGCATACGTTGAATCGCGAGCCGCACTTCGAGCAAACGGCTTCGTAGTTTTCGGTGTCGACGGTCAGCACGGCGTCGGTCGTTGCTTCGACGGGACAAGCACGGTCGTAGGCGAGCGGTCCGTCGATGCCTTCGATGAGCAAAATGCCTCCAAATCCGGTGTAGTCCCTTTCTTTGTAGCTATAATTGCCGGGAATTCGTTTGTCTTTGTTGAAATACCGGAATTGCCCATACCCGGACACGCCGTATGTGTTCCACAGTCCGGCGTTGTTGAGCGCCAGGTAGGCGGGCACGGGCGGAATGCGGTCGTCGTTGACTTTTTCGCAAGCCGTAAGCATTGCAAAGGTCAAGCACAACAGAAGTAATCTTTTGAATGACATGACGTTATGCTAAAAGGTTGTCGATTGCAGAGTGGTAGCGTTCGAAGCCGAATTCGGCAAGAGTCGCATTGAAGAGGTCGGTGATTCGGTCATTGCAGAGGTTGCCAATCGAACCGGCGTGGGTATGATGCACCTCTTTGACAGGCTCAAAGCGTCCGGCTTCGATGTCGAGTCCGACTTTCTTGTAAGCGTCGCGGAAAGGCATGCCCTCGCGAGTCAAGCGATTGACTTCTTCAACGGAGAACATGTATTTGTAGCGGTCGTCGTTCGCCACGCCGTCGACAACGATGATTTGCGAAATCATGCGCTCTACCATGTTGAGAATCGAGCAAAGTTCGTCGAAAGCCGGCAGGAATGCTTCTTTGATGAGTTGCATATCGCGGAAGTAACCCGAAGGCAAATTATTGAGAATCAACGTGATTTGTCCGGGCAACGACTGCAGACGGTTGCACTTTGCACGAGTGAGTTCGAACACGTCGGGATTCTTCTTGTGAGGCATAATCGACGAGCCGGTAGTAAATTCGTCGGGAAGACGTATAAAACCGAAGTTTTGCGAATTGTAGAGGCAGGCATCGTAGGCGAGTCGCGACACGGTAGCGGCAATTCCGGCGAGGGCGTTTGCCACGGTTTTTTCGGTTTTGCCACGTCCCATTTGAGCGTAGACCACGTTGTAGTTCATCGAGTCGAAACCGAGCAGACGAGTGGTCATCTCGCGGTCGAGCGGGAACGACGAGCCATATCCGGCAGCCGACCCTAACGGATTGCGGTTCGCCACTTTATAGGCGGCGAGCAGCACGGTAAGGTCGTCGGCAAGGCTTTCTGCATAGGCACCGAGCCAAAGTCCGATAGACGACGGCATAGCCACCTGCAAGTGCGTATAGCCGGGAATCAGGCAGTTGTGATAGCGGTCGCTCTGAGCCGTAAGCGTGGCAAAAAGCTTCTCGACAGCTTGGCTGACCATTTCGATTTCGGAGCGCATGAACAGCTTGAGGTCGACGAGCACTTGGTCGTTGCGCGAGCGCCCCGAGTGGATTTTTTTGCCCATGTCGCCGAGTTTGCGCGTGAGCATCAGTTCGACTTGCGAATGCACATCTTCGATGCCCGGCTCGATTACGAATCGTCCGGCAACGGCTTCCGCATAGATATTTTTCAGCTCTTTTGCGAGCACTTCCAGTTCGCTTTTTTCGAGCAAACCGATTGATTCAAGCATTGTTATGTGGGCAAGCGAGCCCAATATGTCGTACGGTGCAAGATAAAGGTCCATTTCACGGTCGAGGCCTACGGTGTAGTCCTCAACGCCCTTATCGACTTGCACGTTCTTTTCCCAAAGTTTAGATGCCATAATTTGAAATTTTGTTACAAAATTACAAAAAATCGTTGAAAGTCGTTAATATTTAGAAATAAATAATTAATTTTGAGAGATTTTTTAAAAGATAGACATGACAAAATTTCTTATCATAGGGACCGGAGGTGTAGGCGGCTCGATAGCAGGCTTTTTATCGTTGGCGGGTAAAGACGTAACGTGCATTGCCCGCGGAGAGCATCTGCAGCAGATACGCCAAAACGGTTTACACCTTAAATCAGACTTGAAAGGCGACCGATACCTGCCGGTTAAGGCATGCACAGCCGAAGAGTATGACGACACTCCCGACGTAGCCATCGTAACGGTCAAGGGCTATTCGATTGACTCGGTAGCCGGGCTGATTAGTCGCATCAAAAGCGACAAAACAATCTTTGTACCTCTGTTGAACGTCTACGGAACCGGACCGCGCATTGCCGCAGCAGCGCCGGGTGCTATCGTTATCGACGGACTGATATACATCGTGGGCTTTATCTCCGCGCCGGGCGAAATCACCCAAATGGGAACGACATTCAATGCCGTAATCGGTGCGCGTCCCGAGCAAGGTATCGCTCCCGAACGGCTTCAGCGAATAGCCGACGAGCTCAACGAGGCAGGCATCGCCGTACGCGTCAGCGACGACATCAACCGCGACACGTTCATCAAGTGGTCGTTCATTTCGGCAATGTCGTGCACCGGCGCTTATTTCGACATACCGATGGGACCGATACAGCAGCCCGGCAAGGAACGCGAATTCTTTGCCAATCTCGTGCGCGAAAGCACCAAAGTCGGCGAAGCGTTGGGCATCAACTTCGGTCGCGATTTGGTGGCTGCCAACCTTGCCATTATCGACGGACTCGACCCGATGAGCACGGCATCGTTGCAGAAAGACTTGGCGCGCGGTCACGTCTCGGAAATCGACGGCCAACTGTTCAAACTCGTCGACCTGGCTCACAGCCTCGGCATCGCAACGCCGACCTACAACCTTCTGATTGAGCGATTCAAGAATCTGAAAGCCAAATAATAACATAGAAATA
>JBJEDP010000194.1:0-5186 GCA_051872175.1 Candidatus Limisoma sp. | reverse complement strand
TTTCTCAAAAATTTTACAAAAAAAATTTGCCATATTAAAAAAATCATAATATATTTGCGAACATAATGCAATAAACACATATGCTAACAGGTCTGAATCTTCTTTTACTAAACAAAATTCTATTTAAGGCGTTTGCCTACAGTCACGTTGCTATCGTGTTTGCACACTTTTTTGAACTATGAAAAAACTGTTCTTGCTTATACTCACATTCTTGACGCTCTCCGTCACTGCTCGTGGCGAAGAACTTCGTTATAGTGTGGGTATTAATTTCCGCCAAAATATCCACACTCTCGATATCGATATGTTTGGCAACCGCAAAAACCTCGACGAAATCCTTGAGAGTATGAAGCGTAACGCGTCGGATACGTCGGTCTATCTGCGCCGTATCATCGTGGTCGGTGGTGCTTCGCCCGAAGGTTCTATCAAACGTAACAAGGAACTCTCCGAACGCCGTGCCGCAACGCTTTTCGACTACCTCGCTTCGCGCGTCTACCTCCCCGACTCGCTGAAGGCGACCACATTCCTCGGCCGTGACTGGGAAGGCCTTATCCGCCGCGTCGAAGCCGACTCACTCACGCCATACCGCGACGACTGCCTCCGTCAACTCTACAAAATCTATACGGAACTCTCGCACGACCCGAAGCTCGAAGACGCCGGGCTCAATGAGCTCCGCTCGATGCACGGCGGCGCTTGCTGGAAATATATGTATCAACACCATTTCCCGCCACTGCGTGCTTCTAAAATCCAACTCTGGTACGAGAAACACCATCCCGTGCCCGTTATCCCTGACCCGGAAATCGACCTTATCCCCATCACAGTGCGCGGTCTAAACGCTAACTTCCGCCCGAAATACGAATTCGACACTATCGTGCCGGAGGTTTGCCGCCCGTTCTACATGGGCATCAAGACCAACATGCTCTACGACGCGGCGCTCGTGCCTAACATCGGCGTGGAATTCTACCTCGGCAAACGCTGGTCGGTGGCTGCCAACTGGAAATACTCCTGGTGGAAGACCGACCGCAAGCACTGGTACTGGCGCACCTACGGCGGCGACTTCGAAATCCGTAAATGGTTCGGCAAACTCGCCGACGAAAAGCCGCTCCAGGGCCACCACCTCGGCGCTTACGCCCTCGCTACCACCTACGACTACGAAACGGGTGGCACGGGTTACATCGGCGGTCGCCCCGGCGGCGACATCTGGGACAAGTGCGACTGGGGCGTGGGTCTCTCCTACGGCTACTCGATTCCCGTACGCCGTCGCCTTAACATCGACTTCACCCTCGGCGTCGGTTACTTTGCAGGATATTATTATGAATATAAGCCCATCGACAACTGTTACGTTTGGCAAGCTACGAAGAAGCACAAATACTTCGGTCCGACCAAGGCGGAAATCTCCCTCGTTTGGCTCATCGGCTGCGACAACGTCAACCCGGGCAAGAAAGGAGGTCGCCGATGAAACGCTTTAGCATTTATCTGCTCGCCGCTCTCGCTACGGTGCTCTGCAGTTGCGAACATAAGGAACTCTGTTACCACCACCCCCACGAAGCGCGTATTCGCGTGGTCTTCGATTGGAAAGACGCCCCCGAGGCTTATCCTCGCGGTATGTGCGTGCTCTTCTACCCCGAAACCGGAGGCGCTCCCGTGCGCTACGACTTCGCAGGCTCCGAAGGTGGCTACGTGACGCTCACTGCCGGAAAATATCGCGTGCTCTCGTACAACAACGACACCGAAGCCGTGCTCTTCTATAACTATAACAGCTACGACACTCACGGCGCTTACACTCGCGAAGGTAACCCGCTCGAACCTATCTACGGCAACGGCGCTAACTACGCTCCCCGTGCTGCCGGTACGGAGGACGAACGCGTCGTGATTTGCCCCGACATGATGTGGGGTAGCAACACCAACACGGTCGAAATCGACGGCTCCGGCGTCTGCCTTAACCCCGACGAGGTCGTTATGGTGCCGCGCGAAGACGGCTCCGGCGAACTTCAGGAAGAATACATCATCAAACTATACCCGCACGAACTGACCTGCATCTATACTTATGAGGTGCGCAACGTCAACAACCTTGCCTATATGGAACAAATGTGCGGCACCATCTCGGGTATGGCGGGCGCTATGACGTTCTCCACCGAGGCGCTCTCCACCGAATGTGTCACCCTGCCATTCGAGTCCTACAAATACGACGACAAGACCGTAGTCGGCACGTTCTTCACCTTCGGCCACAATGCCGACAACACCGAGCCGCACAAGATGGCGTTCTACGTGGTGATGAGCGACGGTGGCAAGTATGTGTTTAAAGACTCCGAGCGCTACAACGTGACCGACCAAGTCAACAACGCTCCGAACCGACGCCGCGTGCACATCATCATCGACGGTCTCGACCTGCCAACGCCTATCACCGGCGACTCCGGATTCACGCCCTCTGTCGACGACTGGGTTGACGTAAACTACGACATCGAAATGTAAACCCTTAATGCGAAGTTTTATATTAAAAACTAAATAAACCTATTAATTAATTTTTTACTAACCTAATTTTTTTAAGTTATGAAGAAACTCTTTTTATTGGCATGGCCAATCGCGTTAGCAGCAGTAAGTTGCTCTAACGAAGAAGTTGTTAGCGTAAACAACGACGCTAATGAGATTAAGTTCACCGCAGTGGCTAACAATGCTACCCGCGCTTTGACAGACTCAGTGTACTGTAACAACTACAAACCGGGCTCATTCCACGTTTGGGCTTTGGCAAAAGATGCTGAAACAACTGTAGTTGGTAAATCTTACTTCAAAGAAGTACTTTACAGCGCAAACGCAGGTAAAACTTTGTGGTCTGCAGACCAAGCAAACATTCGCTTCTGGCCGAACCAAGGAGCTGAAAAACTCGACTTCTACGCAATGCACAACTACAATGGTACTGTAAATTGGGATCCGGCAAATGCAACAACAACAGAACCTCGTCTTGCTGTTACAGGTTACACATTAACGACTGACGTTGCTGCACAAACAGACTTTATCTATGCTGTTAAGCAAAACCAAGTTAAGGGCGGCAACGACGGAAAGAAAACAATCAACTTCCGCCACGCTCTTTCTCAAGTTGTTTTCAAAGCAAGAAACACTAACAACACTCTCCACGTTGAAATTGGTGAAGTTCAAGTTAAAAACTTCAACTCTGTGGGTAATTTTGCTCTTCCGTTGAAAGATACAGAAACCAACCTTGTAGACCACAATTCTGACCAAACAACCGAAGCTGCTGACGGTACAGTTGGTACATGGTCAGGCCAAAACACCCTTGCAACCACTAAAGTTGCTGTTTATCCGACAGACGGCGCTGCAACAGCAACCTATGCTGTTGTTAACTACGACACAGCAGGTACTGATGCAACTAACCTCACAAATGGCAGTGACCGCGTATTCGACAAAGCAATGTTGTTCATCCCGCAAGAACGTACGGCTGGCACCGTAACTGAGAGTACACCCGGCTCAAAAAATCTTCTTAATGACGTCACTAATCCATATTTCGTTGTTAAATGCAAAATCTGGAACGTTGAAGGTGCTACATTTAATAAAACAACAGACGTTTGTATCTATGATGGATATGCATATATTCCTGTAACTGTTGATTGGAAACCCGGTAAGAAATACATCTACACATTTGTATTCGGTGGCAAGAACGGTGGTTACGACGAAGATGGTAACGATATCCTCGTTCCTATTTCGTTCACTGTAACTGTTGACGACTTTACTCCGGTTGTTAAAGAAGACGTTAACATGTTCCAATAGTCAATTGACTACCATCTCACGGTAAGTGAGAAAACCATAGGCTATGAGGGGTTGAATGTCCCCTCATAGTCACAAGAAAAAGAGAACATTGAATTTTAGAAAGGTAAGAGGGACCTCAAACGTAGGGTCGCGCCTTGCTGCGACCTACCAGGCGGAGGTATTTTATAAAGGTAAGAGGTAAGGGGTAAGAGGTAAGAGAAATCCTCTCCGCTCTATCACCCATCGCCTACCCGGCGTTAGTATTCTCCCACCAGGCGTGGCGATGCAGATAGAGCGTCAGGGCATCATCATCGTGTCGAAGATACGATGATGATTGGAGCGTCGGAGACGCGCCGGTCGTGGTAAACCCCACGCTCAGCATCGGAGATGCTTAGCGTGGGGACAGAGCTACTAAGATATCCATCGAGCTTCGGAGATGCTCGGTCGTGATAGAGACAGTAGACGCCCGATATGCGACCCGACGCCTACCAGGCGTGGGCACGAGGGACGAGTGACTCGATAACACCAAGATGCAAGCTTGGAGAGCTTGCGGCACTCGGTTAACCCCACCTTGACGCTTGCGTCTAGGTGGGGACAGACACAACCCCAAAGACAAAATGAGCTAAGTCGCATATGACTTTGCTCATTTTATCCACAAAGTTGGAGACTTTGTGCTTGGGCATCGCCCAAAAGACTTGCCTATCTGTGCGGTAATAAAGTGGTGTTCAGTGCCTTGCAAAGTATCCTACTTAGCATTGCACAATGAGCAAAATCTATACAATTTAGCTCATTGTGATTGCGGGGGCAGGCTCCCCCACCTAGCCGCAAGCGTCAAGGTGGGGCTAACCAAGTACAGCAAGCTCTTCGAGCTAGCATCTTGGCGATATCATCGCGCCTACGGCGGTGGTTAGAGGTTAGTGGTTATGGGTTAGAGACACATTCCTCGCCTACCCGGTCGCACCAAGGCGCGACCCTACGCCGCGGCGACCTCTAACCTCGATAAACGATATACGATTAACGATAAACGTTCATATAGATGAAACGAAAAAATTACATATTACTACTTGCGGCGGCGATGCTGGCATCGAGCTGCGCGAACGATGATGTGATTGACACCTCGGCGAAAGTCGAGATGAAATTTCGCGTCACCGCCGATTCGCCTACCCGCGCCGCTAACGCTTACTGCAACAACAACCTGCCCGAAACATTCACACTCTGCTGCGACCAAACCGGCAGTCTCGTTCCAATATTCGATTACCTACAGCTGACAAGGGTCGGCGATACTAATGAATACTCTTTCGACGATCCTAACTACCGTTACTGGCCTGAGGGTTCATACTTTACATACCTTTTCTATGCATCGAATGCAAAAATACCGACTACTATACCGAAAACATCGGAAGATTGGGCTAGTTACAACCCGGATGAAG